>NZ_JBFAMF010000004.1:0-279846 GCF_040656435.1 Brevibacterium sp. NPDC049920 | reverse complement strand
ACCGACCCTGCCCGCATTCCTCGACCCGACCATCACACAACCCCTTTCGCACCTACCCTGACAACGAGTGTTGCGATGACTGTATGACGCCGGCCGTCAGAAACCTTCGGAAATTGCTGTTTCAGTCGACGTCGATGTCGAAGGGATCCTCGACGGGCCCGCCGGACACCTGCGCGGCGAGGCTGAGGAACCCGTGCGCGATGTGCTCGCTCACCGTGCGCGCGGCGGCGGCCGGATCCACGGCCCGCACCGCCTCGACGATCGCGAGGTGCTCGCCCTTGACGTCACTGAGCCGCTCGGCGCTGTCGAGCGTGAGATCCCAGGGGAAGGCGTGCCAGCGCGCCTCGATGTCGTCGCGCAGCCCGGGCAGCCCACAGCGGTCGTAGAAGAAGAAGTGGAACTCCATGTTCTTCGCGTTCCGGGCCGCGGCGTCGCCGGCGGCGGAGGCCTCGTCGAGCTCGTCGAGGAGGCGCTCGGCCGTGCGCAGCTCGTGCCTCGAGATCCGCGGGGTGGCGCGCTCCATGGCATAGGCCTCGGTGAGGCGCCGGGTGATGTAGAGCGCCTTGAGATTCTCCATCTGCACGCCGGCGACGCGCACACCGCGGTGCGCCTCCGAGGTCACCAGCCCTTCGGCCTCGAGCGCCCGCAGCGCCTCGCGCACCGGGGTGATCGAGGACTCGAACCAGGCGGCCACCTCGTCCTGGCGCAGGCGCGCGCCGCGCTCGAGCTCGCGGGCGAGGATCCGGCGCCGCAGACCAGCGATGATGACATCGCGCTTCGTCGCAGCCGGGGCTGCACCTCGGGTTGCGGTCACCGGTGACCTCCGCAGGAAGAATGGATGATCGAGGACGGACGATATGAAACCCGCCCCGTGCGCGTGCGCACACCCCTCGATCCTACCCTTCGCTACCTCGTTTCGGTAGTTCTGAGACATCTGTCTTGGAATCATGCATCATCTGTGGAATCATGTCTTCAAGTGGGTCGGACCGTCTCGTCGTCTCGCAGGCGCGATCCGCGCCCCGGCGCCGCTCATCCGTGCACCGCACCACCGCCGGGCCGCGGGTCCGGCAGGGCACCGCATCCGGCCCAACCGCACCGCCGATCCTCATCGTGGAGGGATTATGACCACCGAGCTCCCGCTCGCAGGCATCACCGTCGTCAGCTGCGAACAGGCCGTCGCCGCCCCGTTCGCCACCCGCCAGCTCGCCGACCTCGGCGCCCGCGTCATCAAGATCGAGCGGCCCGGCGTCGGAGACTTCGCCCGCGGCTACGACACCACGGTGCACGGCCAGTCGAGCCACTTCGTGTGGCTCAACCGGTCGAAGGAGAGCCTCGGCCTCGACCTCAAGGCCCCGGGGGCCGCCGGGATCATGGACGACCTCGTCCGCGAGGCCGACGTGTTCGTCCAGAACCTCGCTCCCGGTGCCGCCGAGCGCCTGGGCCTCGGTGCCGAGCGCCTGCGCGAGCTCAACCCGCGCCTCATCCACGTCTCCGTGTCCGGCTACGGCTCCGACGGCCCCTACCGCACCGCCAAGGCCTACGATGCGCTCGTGCAGTCCGAGGCCGGCCTCGTGTCCGTCACCGGGACGGAGGAGTTCCCGGCGAAGACCGGCATCTCCACCGCGGACATCTCCGCCGGCATGTACGCCTACTCCGGCATCCTCACCGCGCTCTACACCCGCGAGCGCACCGGTGAGGGCGCCGCGCTCGAGGTCAGCCTGTTCGACTCGCTCGTCGAGTGGATGGGCTTCCCGCTCTACTTCACCCGCTACGGCGGTTCGCGGCCGGTGAGGGCGGGCACCTCGCACGCGGCGATCGCCCCCTACGGCACGTTCGCGTGCGGCGACGGCGCCCAGGTCGTGCTCGCGATCCAGAACGAGCGCGAATGGCAGCGGTTCTGCGAGACCGTGCTCGGCCGCCCGGAGATCGCACTCGATCCGCGCTTCGACCGCGCCGCCCAGCGCTTCGCCCATCGCGAGGAGCTCGAGGCCGTGATCGACGAGGTGTTCGCCGGGTACACCGGGGACGCGTGCGAGAAGCTCCTCCTCGAGGCGCAGGTCGCCCATGCCCGGCAGCGCGACATGTCCGAGGTCGCCGCTCACCCCCAGCTCGTCGACCGCGGCCGCTGGACCTCCATCGACACCCCGGCCGGCCCGATCGAGGCGGTGCTGCCGCCGGTGACGATGTCCGGCGTCGAGTACCGGATGGACCCGATCCCCGCCGTCGGCGAGCACAGCGACACGATCCTCGCCGGGATCGGCCGGACGCCCGAGCAGATCGCCGCCCTCCACGCCGAGGGCACGGTCTGATGAGCACCCCGACCGCCGACTTCCGGTACTCGGAGATCCTGCCGACCGGGCCCGCCGCGGTGCCCATGCGGCGGCTGGACATCGACGGGGTGGACATCGCCCGCGCCGAGGTGGCCGGCACCGAGCGCACCTTCCTCACCATCGCCCCCCACGTGTTCTCCGAGCTCGCCCGCACCGCCTTCACCGAGATCGCGCACTTCCTGCGGACCGACCACCTGGCGAGCCTGCGCCGCATCCTCGACGACCCGGAGTCGAGCGACAACGACCGCTACGTCGCCCTCGACCTGCTCAAGAACGCCGTCGTGTCCGCCGGCCGGGTGCTGCCGATGTGCCAGGACACCGGCACCGCGATCATCACCGCCAAGCGCGGTGCGGACGTCCTCACCGACGGCGCGGATGCCGAGCACCTGAGCCGCGGGGTGCACGCCGCCTTCCGCGACCTCAACCTCCGCTACTCGCAGCTCGCTCCCCTCTCCCTGTTCGAGGAGACGAACACCGGCACCAACCTGCCGGCGCAGATCGACATCGGGCTCGATGCGCACGGCGGCTACGAGCTCCTGTTCATGGCCAAGGGCGGCGGCAGCGCGAACAAGTCCTTCCTCTACCAGGAGACGAAGGCGATCCTCGACGAGCAGCGCCTGCTCGACTTCCTCGCGGAGAAGATCTCCTCGCTCGGCACCGCGGCCTGCCCGCCGTACCACCTCGCGATCGTCATCGGCGGGACGACCGCGGAGGCCGCGCTCAAGACCGCGAAGCTCGCCAGCGCCCACTCCCTCGACACCCTGCCGGAGACCGGCGATGCCGCGACCGGCCACGGGATCCGCGACCGCGCCTTCGAGGACAGGGTCCTCCGGCTCACGCAGACGCTCGGCTTCGGCGCTCAGTTCGGCGGCAAGCACTTCTGCCACGACGTCCGCGTCGTGCGGCTGCCGCGCCACAACGGCTCCCTGCCGGTGGCGATCGCGGTGAGCTGCTCGGCCGACCGCCAGCTCGTCGCCCGGATCGACGCCGACGGGGTATTCATCGAGGAGCTCGAGCACGACCCCGCCCGCTTCCTGCCGGCCGCCGGCACCGTGGAGGAGATCGAGTCCGGAGAGGTCACCCCGATCGACCTCGACCGGCCGATGGACGCGATCCGCGCCGATCTCTCCGCACGGGCCGTCGGCGACCGCCTGTCGCTCACCGGCACGATGATCGTCGCCCGCGACATCGCCCACGCCCGGCTCCGTGCGACGCTCGAGGCCGGTGAGGAGCTGCCGTCCTATTTCCGTGACCACCCGGTGTACTACGCGGGTCCGGCGAAGACGCCCGAGGGCATGCCGAGCGGCTCCTTCGGCCCCACCACCGCGAGCCGGATGGACGCCTATGTGCGCGATTTCCAGGCTGCCGGCGCCTCGCTCGTCATGCTCGCCAAGGGCAACCGCTCCGTCGAGGTGACGGAGGCCTGCCGCGAGCACGGCGGGTTCTACCTGGGATCCGTCGGCGGCCCGGCCGCCCGGCTCGCCGCGGAATGCATCACCGAGGTCGAGGTGCTCGACATGGCCGACCTCGGGATGGAGGCCGTGTGGCGCATCCGGGTCGAGGACTTCCCCGCCTTCGTCGTCGTCGACGACAAGGGCACCGACTTCTTCGCCCGCACCCGCGACGCCGGCCTGTCGCTCGGCCGCACCCGCACCGCGGCCCGGGACGGCACCCTGATCTGACCTCCGCACCACCGCCCAGCCCGAATACCGAACCCCACCCCCGTAAGGAGCTCCCATGACCATCAGCAGCGAAGAGACGATGATGATCAAGACCGTCGCGGACTTCATCGACCGCGACGTCCGGCCCACCGTCAACGAGGTCGAGCACGCCAACGAGTACCCGACCCAGTGGATCGAGCAGATGAAGGAGATGGGAATCTTCGGGCTCGCGATCCCCGAGCCCTGGGGCTTCGGCAAGGTCTCCACCGAGGCCTACGTCCACATCACCCAGGAGCTCGCACGCGGCTGGATGTCGCTCGCCGGCGCGATGGGCGGCCACACCGTCGTCTCCAAGCTCATCCTCGAGTTCGGTACGGACGAGCAGAAGGAGAAGTACCTGCCGCGCATGGCCACCGGTGAGATCCGCGCGACCATGGCGCTCACCGAGCCCGGCGGCGGCTCCGACCTCCAGGCCATGCGCACCGTGGCGAAGAAGGACGGCGACGACTACGTCATCTACGGCACCAAGACCTGGATCACCAACGCGCGGAAGTCCGACCTCCTCGCGCTGCTGTGCAAGACCGACCCGGAGGCCGAGCCCCGTCACCGGGGCATCTCGATCATCCTCGTGGAGAAGGGCGAGGGCTTCAGCATCTCGCAGGACCTCCCCAAGCTCGGCTACAAGGGTGTGGAGAGCTGCGAGATCTCCTTCGACGGGCTGCGCCTGCCGCAGTCCCAGCTGCTCGGCAGCACCGAGGGCGTGGGCTTCAAGCAGATGATGAAGGGCCTGGAGATCGGCCGTATCCAGGTGGCCTCCCGCTCGCTCGGCGTGGCCCAGGCCGCGCTCGACGACGCGGTGAAGTACGCGCAGGAGCGCGAGTCGATGGGCAAGCCGATCTGGAAGCACCAGTCGGTGGGCAACCACCTGGCGACGATGGCGACGAAGCTCGAGGCCGCCCGCCAGCTCGTCCTCCACGCCGCCCGCACCTACGACTCCGGTGAGCGCGTGGACATGGAGGCCGGGATGGCGAAGTACTTCGCCTCGGAGATGGCCGCCGAGGTCGCGCTCGACGCGATCCGCGTGCACGGCGGCTACGGCTACTCGACGGAGTACGAGGTCGAGCGCTACTACCGCGACGCCCCGCTCATGATCGTCGGCGAGGGCACGAACGAGATCCAGCTCGGCGTCATCGCCAAGCAGCTCGTCAGCCGCAACAAGATCTGACACCCCCGCCCCTGCCAGACAGCACTATCCTGTGGTTCCTGAGAACGGATCCGCAGGATATTGCTGTCTCAACCAGGCGCCGGGCGGGCCCGCAGCCGGCGCCGACCCCGCGCCCACCTCGCACCTGGCGCGTGGCCCGGGTCCGCCAGGTCGACGCCCTGCCCGCGCCTCGCACCTCGCGCCCGGCCCCGTGATCCGAGCGGCTTCCCGCACCCCCGAGTAGGGGAAGCCCCAGTGCCCGCGCGCGGCGCACGGAGAAGAATCGAAGCACGAGGAACCGGGAGATCGCCCCGGATCCCCACCCGATTCGAGGAGCTCCGATGAACACCCCGACCTTCCCTCCCTCCGTCGACCCCCACCCCCGCGCCACCCCTCCCGCCGGAGCCGGCCCCGCCGGCCACGATGCCTTCGACGGCGACGCGGAGCGGATCCACACCATGTACACCGCCGGCGGGCCCGAGGGGCGCGTCACCCACCATCCGCTGCCGCAGACCCACCCGGGCGCCGGGTTCCAGCCCACCCCCGGGACGGTCGGCGCCCGGGACCACCACGGTCAGCGCTCGTTCCTCACCGCGGCACTCCTGTCGATCCTCGTCGGCAGCTTCGGCGTCGACCGGTTCTACCTGGGGAAGATCGGCACCGGCGTGCTCAAGCTCGTCACCCTCGGCGGCTTCGGCGTGTGGTGGATCATCGACGCGATCCTCCTGCTGACGAACAGCACCCGCGACGCCGAGGGCCGCGAGCTCCACGGCTACGCGGAGAACCGGACGATCGCCTTCGTCGTCGCCGGGGTGGT
This sequence comes from Brevibacterium sp. NPDC049920, assembly GCF_040656435.1. Taxonomy (NCBI): domain Bacteria; kingdom Bacillati; phylum Actinomycetota; class Actinomycetes; order Micrococcales; family Brevibacteriaceae; genus Brevibacterium; species Brevibacterium sp. NPDC049920. Next base: position 273,834 of record NZ_JBFAMF010000004.1, on the reverse strand, counting down.
CGGCGGGCTCACGCTGCTCAACGGCTTCTGGTTCCCCGTCTTCCTGTTCTGACGCTCCGCCCCCGGCGGCGCCGCCGCCCGAGCGACCCCTCCCGCAGCACTCCTCCCGAGGCGCCCTCCGGCATCCCCGCCGGCGGGCGCCTCGGCGTGTACCCGATTCCACGACGCCGGGGTCGGAACTGCCGCATCGGTGTGATCGGGTCCACAATGGTGGGACGCAGGTACCGTCGCCCGCCGCGCCCCCACTGCTGCGGGCCCCACCGAAGGACGCACCATGACCCACCCCGGAACCCCGCGCGATCAGCAGCCCGCCGACCCGTACACCCGGGCCGCCGCCCGCGCGGCCGAGGACCCGGAGGGCTTCTGGCTCGAAGCCGCCGGGCTCATCGACTGGACCACGCCGCCCACCCGCGCGCTCGACGACAGCCGCGCCCCGATCTACCGCTGGTTCCCCGACGGCGAGCTCAACGTCTGCTACAACGCGCTCGACCGCCACGTCATCGCCGGCCGCGGGGACGACGCCGCGCTCGTCTACGACTCCCCGGTCACCGACACCGTGCGCACCTACACCTACGCCGTGCTCACCGAGCTCACCGCACGCTTCGCCCGGGTGCTCGCGGACCGCGGGGTGGGCAAGGGTGACCGGGTGATCATCTACATGCCGATGATCCCCGAGGCGGTCATCAGCATGCTCGCCTGCGCGCGCCTCGGGGCCGTCCACTCGGTCGTGTTCGGCGGCTTCTCCGCCCACGAGCTCGCCGTCCGGATCGACGACACCGCCCCGAAGGCCGTGATCTCCACCTCGTGCGGGATCGAGCGCAGCCGGGTCATCGAGTACAAGCCGCTGCTCGACCGCGCGCTCGAGCTCGCCGAGGCGCGCCCGGAGTTCACCGTCATCGTCCAGCGCCCGCAGCACCCCTGCACGCTGGTCGAGGGCCGCGACCTCGACTATGCCGAGCTCATGGACGCCACCCCGGAGGGCGCGCCCTGCACCCCGGTCAAGGCGACCGACGAGCTCTACGTGCTCTACACCTCGGGGACGACCGGCAGGCCCAAGGGGATCGTGCGCGACTCCGGCGGGTACGCCACGGCGCTCGCCTGGTCCCTGCCGAACCTGTTCGACCTCCACCCCGGGGACACGATGTTCACCGCCTCGGACGTCGGCTGGGTCGTCGGGCACAGCTACATCGTCTACGCCCCGCTCATCGGTGGTGTCACCACGGTCCTGTTCGAGGGCAAGCCGATCGGCACCCCGGACGCCTCGACGTTCTTCCGCGTGGTCTCCGAGCATCGCGCGAACGTCTTCTTCGCAGCCCCGACCGCGATGCGCGTGATCCGCAAGGAGGACCCGGACGGCGCGTTCATGCAGCAGTACGACCTGTCGAGCGTCCGCGGCTGGTTCCTCGCCGGCGAGCGGCTCGACCCGGACACCTACGCCTGGACGACCGAGAAGCTCGCCGCAGCCACCGGCCGCGACATCCCGGTCATCGACAACTGGTGGCAGACGGAGACCGGCTGGCCGATCGCCACGAACCCGATCGGGCTGCACCGCTTCCCGCTCAAGGCCGGTTCGCCCACCAAGCCGGTGCCGGGGTACCAGGTGGAGATCGTCGATGCCGGCGGCAAACCCGTGCCGGCCGGGCAGGACGGCCTCGTCGTCATCCGCCTGCCGCTGCCACCGGGCACCATGGCTACGGTGTGGGGCGACGACGAGCGCTTCGTCTCCTCCTACCTCTCCGCGTTCGAGGGGTACTACCTCACCGGCGACGGCGGCTACCTCGACGAGGACGGCTACGTCTACGTCATGGGTCGCACGGACGACGTCATCAACGTCGCCGGGCACCGCCTGTCCACCGGCACCATGGAGGCCGCGATCGCAGCCCACCCGGCGGTCGCCGAGTGCGCGGTGATCGGCGTCCACGACGAGACGAAGGGCCAGGTGCCGCGCGCCTTCGTCGTGCTCGCCGACGGGGAGGACACCGATGCCGAGGCGCTCGCCAGGGAGCTCGTCACGCTCGTCCGCAGCGAGGTCGGCCCGGTCGCCGCCCTCAAGCGGGTCGACATCGTGCCCGCGCTGCCGAAGACCCGCTCCGGCAAGATCCTCCGCAAGACCATGCGCGAGATCGCCGACCACCGCTCCGACGTCGTCGTCCCCTCGACGATCGAGGATCCCGAGGTGCTCGAGCGCATGCGCGGGGCGCTCGAGGGGTGAGCGGCGCGCCGGGCGCACGCCGGGGTGACGACGATCGGCCCTCGGCGGATGCGACCGACCCGTTCGAGGTGACGAGCGCGTTCCCGGAGCCGGTGTCCTTCGCCGAGTTCCGACGCCCGCACCCGCCGGTCCCGTCGCCCGGGCCCGAGGCACCTGCCCCGGACCCCGGTCCGGTCGCCTCGGCATCCGAGGTGCTCTCTCCGGAGCCGGCCGCTGCGGCGGCCTCCGGGGGCCGGGCCGAGCCCGTGCTCCCGGACTTCTCCGCGCTGGCCCGGGAGCCGCGCATCCGGGAGTCGGCTCAGGACCCGGATCCCGCCTCGCCCGCGGTCGGGTCCGGTCGGAAGCCGGCGAAGGTCCCGCTTTGACACCCGGACGGCCGTCGGCACATCCCCCAAGCGGAACGGGACCGGCCGGGTGAGCGGAAGCTGTCGTTCGTCGAGTTCGTGATGTGGGCCGTGCTCGGGTCGATCATCGTCTTCATCCTGGAGCAGATCTTCGGGGTGCTCTGATCCATCGCGGCGACGGGTCGCCGCGCCGTTCCGCGGCAGCACCGCACCGCACCGTCCCGGAATCGCACCTCGGCGTGCCGCGACCGCACCGAGAGACAGATTCACCACAGATGACCGGTCAGAGCATGAGGATGCCGCGCACGAGCGCCACCGCACCGCCGGCACCGGCGAGCGTGATCGCGAGCCGCCGAGCGACGTGCGTCGGGACGCGCCGGGAGAGCCATCCGCCGATCCGGATCCCGAGGACCACGGTGACGACGATCGCCCCGAACAGCTGCCAGGGCGGCAGCTGATCGAAGGTCGTGGCCCCGACGGCGACCTTCGTCCCGACGGAGAAGATCCCCATCGTCATGAAGGTCGGCTGCATGGTGGCGGCGAAGGAGCGCTGGTCCCAGCGGGCGAACCGCGAGTAGATGACCATCGCAGGTGCGGCGACCCCGGCGCTCGTGTTGAGGAACCCGCCCACGAACCCCGCCGTCCCGGTGAGTGCCGGCGACTGCACGTGCGGCACCCGCGGCATCCCGAAGGTCAGGCCGAGGGCGAGCAGCACGACGCCACCGATGACGATGTTGAGCCAGGCGGCGTCGAGCTCGCGGACGAGGAGCGCGGCGGGGACCGCGCCGAGCAGCGCGGTGGGGGCGAAGATCAGGTAGCGTTTCCAGTCGACCTCACGGATGACGGCGAGCATGATGAGGAAGCCGGAGACGATCGTCGTCGCGTTCGTCATGAACACGCCGAGCGCCGGTCCCAGCAGCAGTGCGAGCACGGGAGCGACGACGAGCCCCACCCCGGTGCCGGACAGCCGCTGGAGCACCGCGCCGACGAGGATCGCGGCGAGCGCGATGAGGATGACGGGGGTGCTCACCGGCGGACCCCGCGACGGGGCAGCGGCCGGCTCCGGGCGGGCACTTCGGGCGTGGTCAGCATCGTCTCGCAGTCTAGCCGCGGCGTGCGCGCAGGTGGGTGGCGTGCGACCGGACGGCCACAGTACTTTCCGACATCGGAGCAGATCCGCGTGCAGCGCTCGGTCGATCGCTCGTAGCGTGGAACCGAGCGATCAGAGGAGGTCTGCCGCGATGAACGAGAAGAACGACGAATCGGATCCCTTCGAGGTCTCCACCTCGTTCCCGGAGCCGCCGTCCTTCGACTCCATCGGTCTCCCGGCCGCGGGGCCCGGACCGGTATTTCCGCCGAACACCGAAGCCGAGTCCTCGGTCCCCTCCGACGAGCCTGCTCCGGCTCCCGGCGGTGAGCCCGCGACCGTAGAGCCGCCACCAAAATCCGACCCGACCGTCCGGCGAGGGCCCGGAGATGAGGAGCCGGGGCCCGATCCCGGACCCGACCGTCCGGCGAGGGCCCGGAGATGAGGAGCCGGGGCCCGATCCCGCTGATCCGACGACACCGGATCCGCCGCTGTCGTACTGGGATCGATGGTCGCGCGCGTTCGAGGCCAGCAGAACCGAGGCCAATCAGATCACCACCGCGTACACCTTCATGGGCCTGTTGCTCCTCTGGTTCATCCTGGGGGCCTTCGGGGTCTTCCGCTGAGGCCACCGGTCCGGCGCGAGCGGGACGGGCGAGGTGTGATGCGACAGACCTACCGGCCGGGAACACGCGGACCCGGGAATCGATTCTCCCTGGTGGAGGGCGACACCACGGCCGCCCGATCCCGATTCTCGAGGAGTGATTCGACATGACCGATCGCTATGCAGGCAAGTCCATCATCATCACCGGTGCCGGATCCGGTCTGGGCCAGGCGGTCGCGGAGCGTCTCGCCGCCGAGGGCGCCCAGCTCGTCCTCGTCGACCTCAACGCCGAGGGGCTCGAAGCGACGAAGCAGCTCGTCCTCGACGCCGCCCCGCAGGTGCAGGTCGAGGTCATCACCGCAGACGTCACCCGCGAGGAGAACGTCAAGAAGTACGTCGACGCGACGGTGGCGAAGTTCGGCAAGATCGACGGCTTCTTCAACAACGCCGGCATCGAGGGCAAGCAGAACCTCACCGAGGACTTCGGCGCCGAGGAGTTCGCCAAGGTCATCGCCGTCAACCTCAACGGCGTGTTCCAGGGCATGGCCCACGTCCTCAAGCAGATGCGCGAGCAGGGCTTCGGCTCGATCGTCAACACCGCCTCCGTCGGCGGCATCCGCGGCGTCGGCAACCAGTCGGGCTACGCGGCCTCGAAGCACGGCGTCATCGGCCTCACCCGCAACTCCGCCCGCGAATACGGCCAGTTCGGCATCCGGATCAACGCGATCGCCCCGGGCGCGATCATGACCGCGATGGTCGAGAACTCGCTCAAGCAGATGGATCCCGACAACTGGGAGTCCGCCGGCGAGCAGTTCGTATCGGTCAACCCGATGAAGCGCTTCGGCAAGCCGGAGGAGGTCGGCGGCCTGGTGAGCTTCCTCCTCAGCGAGGACGCCGGGTTCATCAACGGCACCGTCATCCCGATCGACGGCGGCCAGCACGCGATGTACTGAGTTCCACCGCGGGCTGAGGCCCGCAGCGGGAAGAATCCCGCGGCACTCCTCGCTGAGTGCCCCGGCGGCCGCCGACCCCTCACGGGTCGGCGGCCGTCGTCGTGGCTCAGGCGTTCAGGTGCCGGCGTCCCCCGCCGAGGCGCCCTCACCTCTCGATCCGGCACACCATCTCCGGGGTGAGCTCGGACAGGTCCGCCGCCCCCATGAGCTGCATCGTCACCCGCATCTCCCGCTCGAGGATCTCGAGCACCTTGCGCACCCCGGCCTCGCCGGCGGCCATGAGGCCGTAGAGGTAGGCGCGGCCGATGAGCGCGAAGTCCGCGCCGAGCGCGAGCGCGGCGATGACGTCGGAGCCGGTCATGATCCCGGAGTCGAACATGATCTCGACGTCGTCCCCGGCGGCGGCCCGCACCTCGGGCAGGGCGTCGAGAGTGACCGGGGCCTTGTCGAGCTGCCGGCCGCCGTGGTTGGACACGATCAGGCCGTCGGCGCCGGTGTCGAGCGAGCGGCGGGCGTCGTCGGCGGTGAGCACGCCCTTGACGAACAGCTTCCCCGGCCAGATCTCCCGGATCCAGGCGAGGTCCTCGATGCTCAGCGTCGGGTCGAACATCCCGTTGATGAGCGAGGCGAGGTCCGAGGTGCTGACCGACAGCGAGGCGAAGGTCAGCGGGTCCGTGGTGAGGAGGTCGAACCACCACTGCGGCCGGTACGAGGCGTCGAGCACGGTGCCGGCGGTGAGTTTGGGCGGCACCGTCATGCCGTTGCGGGTGTCGCGCAGCCGGAGCCCGGCCACCGCGGTGTCGACGGTGACGAGCAGGGTGTCGAAGCCGCTCGCCCAGGCCCGTTCGATGAGCGCGCGGGACGCCTCGTGGTCGCGCCACAGGTAGAGCTGGAACCACTTCGTGGCAGCCGGGGCAGCGGCGGCGACGTCCTCGACGGACCGGGTGCCCATGGTCGACAGGGTGAAGGGCACGCCGGCGTGCTCGGCGGCGCGGACCCCGGCGACCTCGCCCTCGGTCTGCATCATCCGGGTGAACCCGGTGGGCGCAATCCCCACCGGCAGGGCGGACCGGCGGCCGGCGATCGTCGTCGACAGGTCGACCTCGGCGTTGCCGGCGAGGATCGCCGGGGTGAGCACGAGGTCGTCGAAGGCCGCGCGGTTGCCCTGGTGGGTGCGCTCGGCCCCGGCCGCCCCGTCGACGTAGTCGAAGGCCGCCCGCGGGGTGCGGCGGCGGGCGATCGTGCGGAGGTCGGCGATGTCCCCGACCCGGCTCAGGCGCGCGCGCCGACGGTTGAGGGTGAGATCGAACTGCAGGAGCGGGGCGAGCTCCTGCCAGCGCGGAAGGCGACGGGTGACGGCCATGATCCTCCGATGCGGCGGCGGTGGGCGCCGGCGGTGCCGACGCAGGCACCGGACCGGGCGGCCCGGGTCGCGGCCCGCGACGGTGCGGACCTCCTCCCAGCCTACGACCCGGTCGGCCCCGGTGCGCATCCCGCCTCCGGCGCCGGGTCCGCTCCTCGTCCGGGTCCTGCCGGACCGGGCCGAGGGCCGTTGCGCGGTCCCGCGGCGTGGGCGAGGATGAGCCCATGACCACTGTCGTTCTCTTCCACTCCGCCGTCGGCCTCAACGACGGCATCCGCCTCATGGCGCGCGTCCTCACCGATGCGGGGCACACCGTCCATACCCCCGACTACTACGACGGGCACGTCTTCGAGACCACCGAACCGGGGATCGCCTACCGCGACGAGGTGGGCTTCCCGGAGCTCGCCCGGCGCGCCTCGGCGCTCATCGAGGATCTCGAGGGGCCGCTCGTGTTCGGCGGGTTCTCGCTCGGCGCAGCGATGGCGCAGTCGATGGGCAAGCGCGACCCGCGCGCCGCGGGCTCCCTGCTGTTCCACGCCGGCGGGGTGCCGAAGCCCACGAGCTGGCAGTCCCACGTGCCGCTCGAGATCCACCACAGCGTCGGCGATCCGTGGATCGAGGAGGGTGCGCCGCAGCGGCTCATCCGCTCCGCGGCCGAATCCGGCGCCCAGACCGCGCACTACGTCTACCCGGGCAGCGGGCACCTGTTCGCCGACCCGACGAACCCGGAGTACGACGAGGCGGGCGCGGCTCTGATGTGGCGCCGCGTCCTCGCCTTCCTCGACGACCTGCGCTGACCGGACCCCGCGAGGCGGGACACGATCACCGGCGGCACCCGGCAGGCGGGCGTCTGCCGGCCGCAGAACGCGGTTCCCCGGTCGATCCAGTGCGGTCGACGCCCGGAATCCGCACTGCAGTGGCCCCGGAGCCGGACGAACCGCACTGGGACGGCCCCGGAGCAGCTCGCGGCTCAGTCCATGACGAGGCCGTTGTCGACCACGAGGTTCTGCCCCGTCACGGCCCGGGAGGCGGGCGAGGCGAAGAACGTGATCGCCGAGGCGAACTCCTCCGGCGTGGTGACGTGGCCCAGGGGCGTGCCGGCCGCGATCGCGTCGAACACCTCCGCCGGGGTTGCAGAGGAGGCGTCGGTGGTGCGCAGCAGCCCGCCGGACACCATGTTCACGCGCACCCCGGCCGGGCCGAGGTCCTTGGCGAAGGTGCGGGTGAGCGACAGCAGGGCCGCCTTCGCCGCGGTGTAGTCGTGGTAGGGCACGACGGGGTTCTGGAACAGGTTCGTGCCGACGTTGACCACCCGGCCCGAACCGATCTCGCGGAACCCGCTCATCGCACCCTGGATGACGTTGAGCGCACCGCCCACCGTGCCGCGGTACTGCGCCTCGAGCGCGGCGTAGGAGATTTCGTCGGCGCCGTCGCGCTCGTCGCCGTTGAAGGAGAAGTCGACGAGCGCATTGTTGATCACCGTGGACACCGGCCGGTCGAACTCCGCGCGGGCGGCGTCGAACATCGCCACGACGGCGCGGAAGTCGGTGACATCGGCCTCGACGGCGAGCGCCTGGCCGCCGCGGGCGCGGATCGCCTCGGCGAGCTCGTGCGCGGCGTCGGCGCTGTGCCGGTAGTTGATGACGAGCGCGGCGCCCTCCTGGAAGAAGGCCTTGACGACCGCGGCCCCGAGTCCCCGGGCGCCGCCGGTGACGAGGACGACCTGCTCGGCGATCGGCAGGGCGCTGGTGGTGTGGGCGTGGGCGTTCGTCATGGCGACTCCTCCGGTTCTCACTTCCGCCCTGCTCACAGCCTCGTGCGCAGGGTTACGTCTCCTCTCGAGCCTACCCGGCCCGCGACCCCGGCGGGGCCTCGCGCGCACCGGCCGCGCAGGGTCCGGTGCGGGCACGGCGAACCGCGGACGGGGAGCCGGGTGGGAACCTGCGGGGAGCCGTCGCCGAGGCGCGGGCCGGCCCGTGCTCGCATGCGGGCCCGGCGGTGTCTGTCAGCGGCGGCGGTGCTCGGCGCGCAGCCGCTCGCGGCGCGAGGCGAACACGACCTCGGCGGGAGAGTCGTGAGCCGCACCGGGCTCTCCTTCGGCCTCGTCCTCACGAGCCGCACTGCCCGGCCCGCTCCGCGGAGCCGTCGCTGCGGCAGGTCCTCCCTGGCGGCTGCGCCGTGCCGCATCGGCCCAGGTCTCTCCGGCCGGGAAACCCAGGGGCCGACCCGGGGCGGTGAGCGGGGTGAGGACGACGAACCACAGGATCACGAGGAGGGCCGCACCGATGAGCACGTTCGCCCAGGCCGGCAGCCCGAGCACGGTGGACTGCAGCCACGACGCGACGGTCATCGAGAGCACCTCGGGCACTCCGATGAGCCCGTTGGTCAGCATGAAGACGAGGCCGACGGCGATGAACACGAGGCCGCCGATCACCTGCGTGGAGTGGAGCTCCCGGCCGCCCACGGTGATCGTGCGGCCGCGCAGCCAGCGCAGGCGGGAGGCGCCGAGCCGCTGCCACACCGTGGCGATGACGAGCATCGGAGCGGCGATCCCGAGGGCGTAGACGAACAGCAGGAGCAGACCGGATGCCGCGGTGCCGGCCGAGGCCGCCATGGTGAGGACTGCGCCGAGGATGGGTCCGGTGCAGAACCCGGCGACGCCCGACACGATGCCGAGCACATAGGAGCTCAGCAGCCCGGGGACGCCCCCGGTCCGATCGGCTGATCCGGCGCCCCCGGTCCGGTCGGCGGGTTCGGCGCCTCCGGCGGTACCGGACCGCCCGGCGTCCCGGCGGGCACCCCGCGGACCGGCGCTCGCCGTCGCAGCACGCGCACCACCGGGCAGGCGGGCGCCCAGGTCGAAGCCGATCCCGAGGATCTGGAGGATCCCGAGGACGACGAGCACGGCCCCGGAGACGAGGATGAGGGTCGAGCGGTGCTCGGTGAGCAGGCTGCCGATGAGACCGGCACCGGCTCCCATCGGCAGCAGGATCGTGAGCAGGCCGAGGAGGAAGATCCCGGTGCGCAGGAGGAGCCGGCCGGCGCCCGCGGTGGTGAACGCGAAGAACGCCGGGACGAGGAGCGCGCCGCACGGGCTGAGCAGGGCGAGCACGCCTCCGAGGAAGGCCGCGATGATGCCGATGGTCATCGGATCGACCTCAGCCCTCGGACGCCGGAGCGGACCCGGCACCCGAATCATGACCTGATTCAGGGCCCCCGCCCGCCGGGTCGTAGGGCGCGGCCTCGGCGGCGAGCTCGATCGCGGCCTCGAACTCCTCGGCCGGCAGCGCCCCGGCCAGGGGCTGGCCGTTGATGAGGAAGCTCGGGGTGTTGAAGGCGCCGATCGAGCTCGCCTTTTCGACGTTCGCCTCGACCCAGGCGGAGGCCTCGGCGGATTCCATGTCCGCCCGGAAGGCCTCCTCGTCCAGGCCGAACTGCTCCGCCACCGCGACGAGCTCCTCCTCGGTGAGGTCGGCCGGACCCAGCTGCTCGCCGTCGCCGAACAGCGCCCCGTGGTACTCGTGGTACATGCTCTGCCGGCCCGCCGCCCAGGCCGCCCGCGCGGCGCGGTTCGAATCCTCGCCGAAGAAGTCCCTGTCCCGCCACTCGATGCGCAGGGTGCCGGCGTTGACGTACTGCTCGATGAGCGCGATCTCCGTCGTCGCGGCGTGCTGCGCGCAGTACGGGCACTGATAGTCGGAGTAGACGACCATCGCGACCGGCGCATCGACCTGTCCGAGCGCGTAGGGGTCCTCGGCATCGCGCCGCGCGGTCGACTCGATCCGCTGGACCTCGTCCGCCCGGGGCCCGGCCTCGGCCGTCGCAGAAGCCTCGCCTCCGGCGACCGGCGCCTGCCCCCCGCCGTCCTCGTCGATGGCGAGGATGCCCACGGTGATGAGGGCGATGATGACGATATTGACAGGAATCGCCCAGAACCAGAACGGCCGGGAGGAGGGATGCATGTGCTCGATCCGAGATCGGGGACGGGGCCCCTCCAGGCTATGCCCCCGCGCGCACGTCCGCCGCTGGGCCCGCGTCGCCGTCCCGTCTCCCGCCGCCGCGCCCGGCCGGCGCGTGGCCCAGGTCACGTTCCGACGCCCCTGATTCCGGCAGTGCCCATTGTCTCAACGAATGCCGTGTCCGGCATGTTCTCCGGGGTATTAGGATGAGGGAGGCTCGCACCCGACCATCACCTGCATCGAACGGACCCTCTTGAACGGCAACTCGACTTTCCGGCATGACAACGTCGCCCTCCTCTCGATCACCGAGGTCACCGCACCGATCGAAGTGAAGTCCGAGGTCTTCGACGAGACCCTGGCGGACACCCTCGCGGAGCTCCGCCTCCCCAAGGGCCTCCTCCAGCGCGTCGCCGGCGTCCACGCCCGCCGCAACTGGGAGAAGCCCGGCGACTTCGCCACCGGCTCCGCCGAGGCCGGCCGCGCCGCCCTCGCGCAGGCCGGGATCTCCGCCGACCAGGTGGGTCTGATGATCAACGCCTCGGTCAGCCGCGAGAACCTCGAGCCCTCCGTCGCCACCCGCGTCCACCACGAGATGGGCCTCGGCCCGCAGGCGATGAACTTCGACATCACCAACGCGTGCTTGGGCTTCGTCAACGCGATGACTGTCGCCTCGACGATGATCGACTCCGGCCAGCTCGACTACGCCGTGGTCGTCGCCGCCGAGGACGCCCAGCGCGTGCAGCGGGCCACCGTCGAGCGGCTCGCCCGCCCGGGCATCACCCGGCACGAGTACCTCAACGAGTTCGCCTCCCTGACTCTGGGCTGCGGCGCCGCCGCCGCGGTCCTCGGCCCGGCCGATCGCCACCCGGAGGGCCACCGCGTGCTCGGCGGGGTGACCCGCGGCGCGACCTGGAACCACGAGCTCTGCGTGGGCGGCTTCGACGGCATGTTCACCGACACCAAGGGACTGCTCGACAACGGCATGGAGCTCGTCACCTCCGCCTGGCACGAGGCGCTCGCCGACGGCTGGGACTGGCAGCACATGGACCGCTACATCATGCACCAGATCTCCGACGTCCACATGAAGTCGGTGGCCACCGCCGCGGAGCTCGACACCACGCGCATCCCGAAGACCTACCCGCAGCTCGGCAACGTCGGCCCGGCCTCGCTGCCGATCACCCTGGCCCTCGAATCGGAGAAGCTCGAGCGCGGCGAGCGCGTGCTCTGCGTGGGCGTGGGCTCCGGCCTCAACACGGCGATGACGGAGATCGTCTGGTGAAGTTCGCAGCCGCACCCGCCGCCCTGCCCGGTCCGCTCCCCGAATGGGACCCGCAGTGGTCCCGGCTGGTGCGCGCGGACACCGTCGACGGCGAGCACACCTTCCACGTGCTCGACACCCTGCCCGCGCTCCGGGCCGCCGGACGCGAGCCCACCGGGACGATCCTCGCCCTCCACGGCAACCCCACGTGGTCCTACCTGTGGCGCCGCCTCGCCGCGGCGAGCCTGCGTTCGACGACCGGCCGCACCTGGCGCGTCATCGCCCCCGACCAGCTCGAGATGGGCTTCTCCGACCGGCTCGCACACGATGCGCTGCCGACCACCCACGGGCCCGGCTACCGCCGCATCGCCGAGCGCGTCACCGATTTCGACGCCGTCGTCCGCACCCTCCTCGCCGAGGTGCCCGCCACCGCCGCGGCCTCCGGTGCCGCGACTGAGCCCGCGACCCCATCGCCCACAGCCGGCTCCCCCGCCGCCGAGGCGCCCGCGCGGGAGGCCGGAACCGCGCCCGCCGGCGACCACCCGATCGTCACCATCGGCCACGACTGGGGTGGCGTCCTGTCGCTCACCTGGGCCGCCCGGCACCTCGATCTCGTCGATGCCGTGATCAGCCTCAACACCGCCGTGCACCAGCCCGAGGACGCGCCCCTGCCGGCGCCTCTCCAGGCTGCGCTCGCCGGGCCGATGCTGCCGACCTCGACGGTGCTCACGGACCTGTTCCTGCGGATCACGCTCGGCCTCGGCCAGGGCCCCATCCGCAAGGAGATCAAGGAGGCGTTCCGCGCCCCCTACCGGACCGCGGCCGACCGCCGCGGGATCGGCGCCTTCGTCGCCGACATCCCGGCGCAGGACACCCACCCGAGCCGCGCGGAGCTCGAGCGGCTCGGCGCGGACATCGCCGGCATCGACGTCCCCGCCCTCCTCATCTGGGGACCCAAGGACCCGGTGTTCCTCGAGCGCTACCTCCGCGACCTGCGCGGCCGCCTGCCGCACGCGGACATCCACCGCTTCGAGAAGGCCTCCCACCTCGTGTCCGAGGACGCCGACGTCGCCGGGCTCGCACTGCGCTGGCTCGAGAACCGCTTCCCCGCCGCCGAGACGCCGGCCGCGGATCCGACGCACGCCGCCTCCCGAGCCGCTGCCGGCACTCATGCCGCCTCCGGAGCCGCGGCAGAGTCCCCCGCCGCCGGCTCCCCGGACACGGAAGCCCCCGGCACCGGGGCTCCCACCGCCGCTCAGTCCTCCACCGACTCGCCGCTGATGTTCGACGCGCTCCTCGCCCGCGCCGGCGACCGCTCGATCGCGAGCGTCGACATGTCCCAGCAGCCGCCGCAGTCGGTCACCTGGGCCCAACTCGCCGCCGTGGTCGACGGGATCGCCCACGGCCTGCGCGACCTCGGGCTGCACCCCGGCGACCGGGTCTCCCTGCTCGTGCAGCCGGGCAACAACCTCACCGCCGCGCTCTACGCCGTGCTCCGTGCCGGCGGCGTCGCTGTCGTCGCCGATGCCGGGCTCGGCGTCGCCGGGATGACCCGCGCGATCAAGGCCGCCGACCCCCAGTGGATCATCGGCCAGGTCCCCGGCCTCACGCTCGCCCGCACCGCTGGCTGGCCCGGGCGCCGGATCTCCGTCAGCCCGCTCGACGCCCTCGAACGGACCGCGCTCGGTGTGGAGACGAGCATCACCGAGCTGTCCCGCACCGTCCCGAGGGCCCCGCTGGCCCGCCCGGACGCCGACGACGACGCCGCGATCCTCTACACCTCCGGCTCGACCGGCCCCGCCAAGGGCGTGCGCTACACCCATGCGCGGCTCGGGGCGCTCGGCCGGAAGCTCGCCGACCACCTCGGCGTGGAGCCCGGCTCCGGACTGGTCGCCGGATTCCCGCCGTTCGCGCTGCTCGGACCCGGGATCGGCGCCACGAGCGTCACCCCGGACATGTCGGTGACGAAGCCGCGCACGCTCACCGCCACCGCGCTCGCCGACGCGATCCTCACCGGCGACTGCACGATGGTCTTCGCCTCCCCGGCCGCGTACCGCAACGTGTGCGCGACCGCCGGCGAGCTCAGTGCGGAGCAGCGCGGCGCCTGCGCCTCCGTGGAGCTCGTGCTGTCGGCCGGCGCCCCGGTGCCGCTGCGCCTCATGGACGCGCTCGCCGAGCTGTTCCCGAACGCCGCGATCCACTCCCCCTACGGCATGACCGAGGGCCTGCTGCTCACCGACATCGACCGCCACGGGGTCGCCGCCGCCGCGGCGCAGTCACGCGACCACGGCGTCTGCGTCGGCACCCCGGTGCCGGGCGTGTCGCTCGCGCTCGCCCCGATCGACGCCGCGGGCCGGTCCTCCTCGACCCTGCTCACCGGGGCCGAGGCCGTCGACGTGCTCGGTGAGTTCGTCGTCTCCGCGCCCCACGCCAAGGCCGGATACGACCGGCTGTGGCTCACCGATGCGGACTCCAAGCGCGACGGGCTCGACGGCCGCATGTGGCACCGCACCAACGACATCGGGCACATCGACCCGGAGGGCCGGGTGTGGCTCGAGGGCCGCCTCCAGCACCTCCTCACCACCGCGGACGGCCCGCTCGGCCCCGGCGGCATCGAGGCGGTCGTCGACGAGGTGCCCGGCGTGCTGCGCTCCGCGGTCGTCGGGGTCGGCCCGCGCGGCACCCAGGCCGTGGTCGTCGTCGTCGAACCCGACGCCGAGGCGCCCGCCGGCGCCCGGCAGAAGCCCGGCCTCGCCGACCTCGAGCTCACCGACGCGGTGCGCACAGCGGTCGCCGGCCACTTCGCCGCCGACATCGCCGCCGTCCTCATCAGCCCCACCTTCCCCACCGACATCCGCCACAACTCGAAGATCAACCGGGAGCGCCTGGCCGGGTGGGCCGACGCCGTGCTGCGCGGCGAGCCCGTCGGCAAGCCCTGAGCCGGCAGGCGGGGCCTGCCCCCGCACGCCGTCGCCCACCCCGTTCCCGCGATCCGCAGGAGGCACACATGAAGGTACTCGTCACCGGTGCCTCGGGCCTGCTCGGCTCCTCGGTCGCCGCCGCGCTGCTGGCCGAGGGCCATGCCGTCACGACGCTGCAGCGGCGCGCCTCCGGCGTCACCGGTGCTCTCGACGTGCTCGGCAGCGTCACCGACCCGGGGCTCGTCGAGCAGGCGACGGCCGGGCAGGACGCGGTGATCCACCTCGCGGCGAAGGTCGCGATGACCGGGGACCCGGCGGCCTTCGAGGCCGTGAACATCGAGGGCACCCGCACCCTGCTCGCCGCCGCGCAGGCCGCCGGCGTCTCCCGCTTCGTCCACATCTCCTCGCCGTCCGTCGCCCACGCCGGCGACTCGCTCGTCGGCGAGCCCGCCGGGCCGGCCGACCCGGAGCACGCCCGCGGGGAGTACGCGCGCACCAAGGCCCACGGCGAGCTCCTCGCGCTCGCCGCCGATTCCCCGGCCTTCCCCGTGCTCGCGCTGCGCCCCCACCTCATGTGGGGCCCCGGCGACACCCAGCTCACCGAGCGCATCATCGACCGCGCCCGGGCCGGCCGGATGCCGATCCTCGGCAGCGGTGCAGCCCTGGTCGACACGCTCTACGCGACGAACGCCGTCGATGCGATCCTCGCCGCGCTCACCGCCGTCACCCGCACCCACGGCGAGGCGCTCGTCGTGACGAACGGGCAGCCCCGGCCGATCGGCGAGTTCATCACCCGGCTGGCGCTCGCCGGCGGGGCGTCCGCGCCCGGCCTGCGCATCCCGGTGGCTCCCGCGCTCGTCGCGGGAGCGGCGGTGGAGAAGGTCTGGGAGCTCGGCGAGCACGACGACGAGCCGCCGCTCACCCGCTTCCTCGCCGAGCAGATGTCGACCGCGCACTGGTTCGACCAGCGCCGCACCCGCGAGGTCCTCGACTGGACGCCGCGGGTGAGCATCGCCGAGGGCATGGCCGCGCTCGCCCGTCACTACAGCGGGACCTGAGCTCAACCCCTTTTCAACTCTCTCGAACGATCGCTAGGATGAGTCCGATGTCCGGGCCCGCCGCCCGGGCGCGATCGGCCGGACGACGGAGTTCACCCATGCCACCCGCACCGCATTCGGCGAGCGCGCTCGCCGCCGACACCCGCGCCCTGCTCGCGGAGTTCCCGCCGGAGGAGGTCCGCATCGAGGAGGACCGCTTCACCTTCCTCGAGGCCCGCTACGACGCCGGCCTCGCCGCGGTCCACTACCCGCCGGGATACGGCGGGCGCGGACTGCCGCGCGAGCACCAGGCCGAGGTCGACGCGATCCTCGCCGCGGCCGGCGCCCCGGACAACCGCCCGGCCCACATCATCGTCAACCTCGGCATGGCCGGCCCGACGATCCTCGGCGCCGGGACCACCGAGCAGAAGGACCGCTTCATGCGGCGTCTGTGGACCGGCCGCGACCGCTGGTGCCAGCTGTTCAGCGAGCCCGGGGCCGGCTCCGACCTCGCCGGGCTGTCCACCCGGGCCGTGCGCGACGGCGACGACTGGGTGGTCTCGGGGCAGAAGGTGTGGACGACGCTCGCGCACCTCGCCGATTTCGCGATCCTGCTCGCCCGCACCGACCCGAGCGTGCCCAAGCACCAGGGCATCACGTACTTCCTCCTCGACATGCGCTCGGCCGGGGTGACGGTGCAGCCGCTGCGCCAGATCACCGGCGAGGCGGAGTTCAACGAGGTGTTCCTCAACGAGGTCCGCATCCCGGATGCCATGCGCCTGGGCGAGGAGGGCGAGGGCTGGGCGCTCGCCAACCTCACCCTGTCGAACGAGCGCTCCGGCTCGATGAAGCGCCCCGAGCGCGAGGGCGGGCCGATCCGCACCCTCCTCGACACCTGGCGGGAGACCCCCGTCGAGGAGCGCGACCCCGCCTACCGGGACTCGATCGCGCGCGCCTGGGTGCGGGCCGAGGCGGTGCGGCTGGCCGGCATCGCGATCCAGCGCGCGATGGCCCAGGGTGATCCCACCCCGGAGGCGAGCGCACTCAAGCTCGCGAGCGCGGAGACGAGCAAGGCGATCGCCTCGCTCGCGCTCGAGACCGCGGAGGCCGGCGGGCTCCTCCACCCCGACGGCTACGACTTCCACCAGCCGGACTTCATGTCCGTGGACATCACCGGCCGCTCGGCCGGGTACGCGTACCTGCGCACCCGCGCGAACTCGATCGAGGGCGGCACGTCCGAGGTGCTCAAGAACATCATCGCGGAGCGCATCCTGCGGCTGCCGCGCGAACCGCGCACCGACACCCAGGTGCCCTTCACGGAGGTCCCCCGATGACGGACACCGACACGACCCCCGCCCCCGGGGCGCACACGGCTCCCGGGGCGGAATCGGCCCCCGATCTCGCCCTCGCCGGCGAGCTCGCCGCCGGTCTGCGCGCCGCGGTGCGCGGCCTCGGCGGCATCGATGCGGTGCGCGACTCCCTCGACGACCTCGCCCCGATCCGGCAGGCGCACCGGCAGATGATGGACACGATGGGCCTCGGCGGCGTGCTCGCCGAGGAGGAGCACGGCGGGCTCGGGGCCGGCATGGCCGCGATCGTCGCGCTCGGCCGGGCCGCCGGCGCGGTGCCCGCCGCTGATCTCCTGGGCCCCTACGTCAGCGCCCCGGTGGCCTTCGGCATGCTCGTCGTCGGCCACCCGGATGCGGGGGTCCGCTCGCTCGCCGGCGACACCCTGCGCCGGATGGCCGAGGGCACCACCTGCGTCGGCGCCGTCGCCGGCGGCCTGCTGTTCGACGCGGAGCTCTGCGAGGAGGTGCTCGTCCACCAGGACGAGACGATCCACCTGGTGCCGCGCGCCGAGCTCGAGCTCACCGCGCTGCCCGCCCTCGACCCGACCCGCACGCTCCACCGGGTCACCGAGTCCTCGGTGCTCGGCGCGGGGACGATCCTCGCCGACGGCGACATGGCGGCCGAGATCGTCGGCGCGTCGATCATCGCCGGGCGGGTGTACCTCGCCGCCGAGCTCGAGGGCGTCGCCCGGGCCGTGCTCGAGGAGACCGTGACCTTCCTCGGGGAGCGGATCGCGTTCGGCCGGCCGCTCGGGTCCTTCCAGGCGCTCAAGCACCAGCTCGCGGAGATGTGGTCCGAGGTCTCGCTCATCGGCCCGCTCGTCGACGAGGCCGCGCTCCTGCTCGACACCGGGGACGACCCGACGGAGGCGGCGATCTATGCGGCCGCCGCGCTGTCGTTCGCCGCGGACACCGCGACCCGGGTGTGCGAGCAGGCGCTCCAGCTCCACGGCGGGGTCGGCTACACCTGGGAGAGCCCGGTGCACATCTGGCTCAAGCGCGCAGCGGCCGGCCGGGTGCGCCTCGGCACGCCCCACACCCTGCGCGCCGAGCTCGCCGCCCTCACCGACATCTGAGACCGACAGACCCTACTTCCCGTACTCGTCGCGGAGCTTGTGCTTGAGCAGCTTGCCGGAGGCGTTGCGCGGCAGCTCGGGCACAACCTCGAGGCGCGTCGGCTTCTTGAACGAGGCGAGCCGGTCGGACAGGAAGTCCTGGATCTCCTCGAGCGTCGGGGGGTCGGCGGGGTCGGCGGGCACGACGATCGCCACCGGCGTCTCCACCCACTTCTCGTCCGGGGCGCCCACGACCGAGGCGTCGGCGACCTTGGGATGGGCGGCCACCGCGTGCTCGACCTCGATCGAGGAGATGTTCTCGCCGCCGGAGATGATGAGGTCCTTCGCGCGGTCGACGACGTACATGAAGCCCTCCTCGTCGCGCTTGACGAGGTCGCCGGAGTGGAACCAGCCGTCGTGCGTGGCCGCCTCGGTCTCCGCCTCCTTGTTCCAGTAGCCGGCCATGAGGCCCGGCCCGCGGTAGACGACCTCGCCCATCTCGCCCTCGGCGACGTCGTCGCCCTCGGCGTTGACGACGCGCACCGCCACCGGCCCGACGGCCTTGCCGATCGATCCCATCTTGCGGATCGAGTCGTGGTCGTGGAGCTGCGCGGTCACCGGGGACATCTCGGTCTGGCCGAACGCCGCACTGATCGTGGCGTTCGGGAAGGTGTCGGCCATGAGCTGCAGGGTCTGCTTGGACGCCGGCGAGGCGCCCCAGGACAGGGTCTTGAGCGGCAGGTCGCGCTCCTTGATCCCCGGCAGGGAGCACAGGGCCTGCCAGATCGTCGGGACGAGGAACATCGAGGTCACCTGCTCGCGCTCGATCATGTCCGCGAGCGCCGGGATGTTCGTGAGCACCTGCGGGGGCGCGAGCACGATCCGCATCCCGGTGAAGAACGCCGGGGTGAGGAAGCCGACGGCGGCGATGTGGAACAGCGGCACGACGACGAGGTTCGCCTCGGGGACCTCGGTGGGCGGCTGCGCGGAGCGCAGGATCGGGATCATCTGGCTGGCGAGGTTGAGGTAGCTCAGCATGACGCCCTTGGGCGCGGCCGTGGTGCCGGAGGTGTACATGATCATCGCGATCGAGTTCTCGTCGACGTCGACCGGCTCCGCTTCGCCGCCGGCGGCGAGGATGCCCGGCACGTCCTCGTCGAAGGAGATGATGTCGATCCCCGGTGCCGCACCGCCATCGGCGCCGATGCCCGCGACCGTCTTCGCCCCGAACCCGTCGACGAACATCGCCCGCGCGCCGGAGTCCTCGATGAAGTAGGCGACCTCGCGCGGCACCGAGCGGATGTTGAGCGGCACGGTGATCGCGCCGATCGTGTTGATCGCGACCATCGCGGCGATGTACTCCGCGCGGTTGAGGGCGAGGATGAGCACCCGGTCTCCGGGCTGCACGCCGCGCCGCTGGAGGTCGGCGGCGAGCGCCTGCACCTGGGCGCGCAGCTCGCCCCAGGTCACATGGCCCGCGTCCGAGGTGATGATGACCTCCTCGGGCCGATCGATCGCATGGAGCTCGAGCATGTTCATCCAGTGGAACCGGCGGGAGAGGAACGGCTGGCGGTTCGGAACGGCGGGAATGGTCACGGTGGCGCCTTTCTGCAGGTCATCGCTGCACATGTCGTCGCTGCACGTCGTCGTGCGGACACAGCACTGTGTCGTACCTCACAGCCTAGGGCAGGGTGCGTGATCGAGCGTTCGAAATTCGGTAAAAATCTGGCAACGACCGCGGCGGGTGCCGTCGACCGGACCCGCGCCGTCATTGGTGGCGGACGGCTGCTCGCCGGTGGTGCGCGCGGACCCGGAGGCGCGCCGCGCGCTCTACTTCGTCAGTCCGCCGAACAGCAGCGAGACCGTCATCGCGACGATGACGGTGTTGAAGACGAAGGCGAGCACGGTGTGCTCGCGGGCGGCCCGCCAGCCTGTGCGGGTGCGGATCCGGGCGCCGAGGGTCGAGGCCATCGTCGACATCATGAAGGCCATGGTGAGGTAGTCGCCGAACACCGGCGGCTCGAGCTGGTCGAAGTCGATCCGCTCCCCGCCGGAGTGCTGGCGCAGGTACCGCAGGGCATAGGAGTAGACCATGGCGAACCACGAGGCGGCGACCGTCGCCATGCCGAGGAGGATGAAGAGCGGCTCGGAGCGGAACATCTCCGTCCGGGCCAGGCTGACCGTGAGGACGGCGGCCACGATCGCGCCCGCCACCGTCCAGGAACCGGCGCCGCCGTAGCCGAACATCTTCGACATCAGCGAGGGTCGGTGCCGGCTCTGGACCGCGGCGATGCGCACGAGCTCGGGCCGGGGCGTGCGCGCGTAGACCACGTGGGTCCACGCGATGTAGCAGAGCACGAAGAGCACCCCGTGCGGTCGTCAAAGTAGCCACGTCTTGACCGGTTACTTCTGCTGGCTTCTTGTCTCATGAGAGTGGGCAGAGGGCTGAGCAGTGGTCGTACTCAGTGTGTCCGCCAGCCAGGAAATCACGTCGGCTGGGTGTCCGTTGGGCGCAGAGGTGAAGCCGATCGGCGTCACCTGCGCGGCCTGCTGTTTGGCGTAGGGCGCGGGTCGGGTGATGTACGGCTGGATAGGCAGTAGGTGCGCTGTCGTCGTGCCGGTTAGTGAAGCCGTTGCGCAGTGCCCGTGCCGGGCGTCCGGTGAACGCGCGGGTGATGACAGTCTCAGTGAATCTCGGATTGGCGAGAGCGGCCCGATGTGTCGGCGATGTTCCTGCCTCGTCGGTGCGCAGCAGCAGCGTGCCGACCGTGACCGCCTCGGCTCCCGCATCCAGGAGTGCGCGGACAGTGGCCGAGCCATCCACACCACCGGCAGCGATCACGGGCAACTGGATCGTGGAGCGAACATCGCGCACGAGCGCTCCGGTCGAAACCTCGCCCAGGCTCCGCGCGGGATCGTAGGTGGCGCTGTGCCCGCCAGCAGCCGGGCCTTGCACGATCAGCCCATCCACGCCAACAGCCTGCGCTTCCAGTGCTTCACCTGGCGTCGTGACGGTCGCGAGTACCTGCGATCCCGCCCGCTGCAGCGCGGCGATCGCGGCAGGATCGGGCAGCGCGAACGTCAGCGACACGACTGGAACCGGATGATCGATCAGCAGGCCGAGTTTGTCCTCCCAATGGTCGTCATCGGACACCGGGTCGGGATCGAGTTCGAGGCCGTAGGCGTCGGCCTCGACCTGCACCTCGGCGGCGTAGCGGCGGAACGCGTCACGGTCGAGATCGCTCTTGCTCGGCACGAACAGGTTGACCCCGAAGCGGTCGGTGTGCTCGCGCACCTCGGCGATCTGTGCGGCGAGTCCATCGCGGGTCTGGTAGCCGCCGGCGAGGAACCCGAACCCGCCCGCGCCAGCGACTGCGGTGACGAGCGCGGGCGTGGTCGGCCCGCCAGCCATCGGAGCGGCCACGATCGGCAGTGGAGTGTCCAGCAGGGGGGTGTAGTTCACGGATTCTCCTCTCGATACGGCCAACCATCGACGGTCTCGATCCCACAAGTGCTCGTCACAGGTGGCGGCGCCGCGGCGTCGGCGACCCTTCCATCCTACTTGGACATTCAGTATCCAAATACTCTAGGTTTGGTAGGGCGTACCCGTATCGACCCAGGAGGCAACAAGGATGACCGCTACTCGAACCGCACTCGTGACCGGAGCCAGCCGAGGAATCGGGCAGGCCACAGCCCGACGGCTGGCGTCGCTGGGCTTCGACGTGATCGCCCAGCATCGCGGCGATGACAGCGAGCTGGGTCCGATCCGTGAGATCGCCGCCGAGCACCAGACGACCGTGACCCCGGTACAGGCCGACTTCTCCGACCCCGGAGCGGTCGAGGCCCTGCTGCCACAACTCGATGCGGCACTCGACGGCCGCACGGTCGATCTCGCGTTCCTGAACGCCGGGATCGCGCCGTTTGGCGACTTCACCCAGCTGACGGAGTCGGCGCTGCGCGACCTGTTCCAGGTCAACACCATCGCCCCCTATGCACTCGCCGCAGGGCTGGCGGACAAGATGACGAGCCCTGGCGGGCAAGTCGTCTTCACCGGATCTGCCCTCACCCGCTACGCGTTCCCGGCATTGACCGGGTACGGGATGAGCAAGATCGCCCTGGAATATCTCGCCCGCAACATGGCCGCGAGCCTCGGGTCGCGGGGCATCACGGTCAACGTCGTCGCGCCCGGCGTCGTGGACACCGACATCAACGCCGGCTGGCTGCGCGGCAACGAGGAAGCAGCGGCCGGCACTCGTGAGTCGTCGGCGCTGGGGAGGATCGCCGAGGCCGATGACATAGCCGAGACGGTTGCCCTGCTTGCGCAGTCTTCGTCGCAGACGATCACCGGGCAGGTCATCGACGTGTCCATGGGCACCAGCCTGTAACCGACGAGGAGGCGAGCACTGATGAAGACCGTCGCGATCATCTACCACTCCAGCACGGGGAACGTGCACCAGATGGCCCTGGCCGCGCACACCCACGCCGAACAGCTCGGACACGGCGTCCTGTCCACCCGGCTTCCCGAACTGGACGACCCAGACGCTACCGTCGCCGCGCATCGGAAAGCCCTCGGCGACCTTGAAGCCGCCGATGCGGTTCTGTGGGGCACGCCCGGCCGGTACGGGGCAATGTCGGGGCCGATGAAGCACTTCCTCGACCAGACCCTGCCACTGCACCAGCGCGGCGCCCTGGCAGACAAGTACATGTCGACGTTCGTGTCCACCGCCTCCAACCACGGAGGACAGGAGTCCACGATCCTCGCGTTCAACAACGTGCTCTACCACTGGGGCGCGATCATCGTTCCCGCCGGAGCCGCAGGCGAGGCCCAGGCGATGCCGCTCAACGGCAACCCCTACGGTGTCTCCAGCGTCTCCAAAGCCCAGCCCGACGCGGTGCCGTCCGAGAACCTGGAAGCGATGAAGTTCCTGGTCGAACGGCTCCTCACGCTCGTGCCAGGCGAGTGACCCACGATCGTTCCGCCCCTGCCGCATCATCTGCGCGGCAGGGGCGGGCTGCTGCTCGCACCGTTGCTCAACCCGGACAATGCGGGTCTTCGTTGAGTAGGATCGACGTGTGAAACTGCCGCGCGGAACCGAGTGGATGGCCCACTGCCTCGTCGCGCTCTCCGCCTGCGAGGACATCGGCCCGCTCGCCAAGCACACCCTGGCAGAGATGTTCGATATCCCCGACGCCTACCTGAGCAAGCAGCTCCAGCAGCTCGTGCGCGCCGGCATCATCCGATCCTCCGCGGGAAACCGCGGCGGCTACTTCCTCGCGAGACCCGCGAGCACTGTGACCCTGCTCGACGTCATCAAGACCGTGCAGGGCGACGCCCCGCTGTTCGTATGTGAGGAGGTGCGCTGCCGCGGCATCTTCACCGACGACGCCGACGCCATCAGAGAGACCGGCCCCTGCGGTATCCACCACGCCATGGTCGAAGCCGAGAACCGCTGGCGCGACTCTCTCGCCACCGTCACTGTCGAAGCACTGACCCAACAGATCGGAGAACAGGGCGTCACCAGAATGCGCGACTTCGCCCGAGCACAGCGCGCCCATCAATAGTTGGCGCGGTGCCGCTACCCGAAAGGTAGAACGCCACGGGCCAGCCTGTGGGTCGTCAGTTCCCCAGGAGCGGCATCCCGTTGATCAAGCCGCGGAGGGCGAGTACGTCGCGTGGGATGAACTCTGCGACCGTCAGGCCAACCACGTCTGCGGCCGCGGTGAGGTCAGCGACGATCCGCCGCACGTCTGCGCGGGTAAGCCCACCGGGAACCATGCCCAGCCCGAGCGCGACCTCGTCACTGTCGACGACATCGACATCGAGGTGGATCGCAAGTTTCGTCGCCCCGGTGCCCGCCACCCACTCCAACAACCTGGCGCTGGAGCCTCGCAGATCGTCAGGCGTGAACACGGGCAGACCCCACGAGCCGACGTTTTCGTACGCGTCCTCGACCCAGTCGTGCAAGCCGACCAAGGCCAGCCGAGAGGCAGACACCGTCGCCGGAAGCATACTCGTGACCTCCGGGTCACCGTGGCCGAGCAGCGTGCTCACAGCCATGGCGTGGTAACCGTCGTAACCGGTGGCGTTGGTGTCAGTGTCGGGATGCGAGTCGATCCAGACCACGGCTAGATCCTCGCAATATTGCTTCGCGAGGGCGGCGAACGGAGCCACGCTCACCGAGCATTCCCCACCGAGGGTGAGGATGCGATCGGCCTCGTGCCGGGCGATAGCTTCCTGCGCGGCAGCCAGAGAGTCGATGACCTCCTGACGGGATTCAACGCCGTCGGTGGAGTCGCTCTCGCTGTCGGCGACGGGCACGACTTCGGTGGGGCCGTCGTGGTCGGGCAGGATCGCCTGCAGCACGCGCGAGCCGAACGCGTATCCGCACCTGGCCTCATCCAGGGAGAACTCCGACAGCATCTCGGCGACCCCGTTGCGGCCCGCGCCTTGCCACTGCGGCCAGACCAGGCGCAGCGTGCTCGTGGCCTCGGTATCGTTCACGTTCTCGGTCATGTAGTTCGCTTCTCCTCGTCAGGTCTCGGTGCGATGTCTCAGTCGCGGATGATCGCGGTGATCTCGATCTCGACGCGCATCTTCTCGTCACCGAGCGCTGCGACACCGATGTTGGTCCAGACCGGTGGCTGCTCGGGCATGTACTGGCGCAGCTTCGAGGCCATGTAGGCGACCGTCTCGGCATCGATGTCGACGTGGTAGGAGCGCACGTTGACCACATCCGCCCAGCCCGCACCGGCAGTGGCGAGGGTGCGCTCGATGTTCTCGAACGCCTGGTCGATCTCCTCGGTCAGGGTCCCGGGGAACTCCCACTCGTCATTCCAGCCGCCCTGACCTGCCAGCTCGACCCGGTCACCGATCTTCACAGCTTGCGAGTAGTGGAACAGTTCCCGATTGCGGTCGCCATAACCGGGGGTGGTGAAGAACTCGACGCCGCTCATTCTGTGGATGCTCCCCTCGTTCTCGGTGCAGCTTTTCGCACATGAGCTACTCACATGCGGTGACCAACAATCGTATCGACTGGCCACCGACCCGAGCGAACTCGCGGTCAAGACGCTCCCGTCTGCACGAACACACACCACTACATAGAGCAAAGAACCCAGAACACCATGTAGTACGGGATCAGGATCGATTCCGTGTATTCGGTGAGCCACGCCAGGCCCTCCGGACTCGCCTCGGTGCGGTCGGCCTCGCGGATGATGACGGGGACGAAGATCGCGGTGGCGCCGACGACGCCGACGAGCCCGGCGATGTTCGCGCGCACGGTGTCGGAGTAGCGACGCGGGATCGCGCGGGCGCCCGTCCGCTCCTCCCGGCGGCTGCGCCGCGTCGACGCGGTGTCGGTGTCGGCGGATCAGGTGTCAGCAGCGTCGGCACCGGCCGCGGCACCGGTGGTGGCGGTCCCGGCGTCATCGGCGGCGGGATCGGACCCTGCCGCCCCCGCCTCGGCCGAGGTGCCCTCGCCCCGGGTGGTCACGGCGCGTCCGGCCGGTCCCCCAGGGGCCCGTTGCTCGCCGGGCCGGGCCCCTCGGCCACCGGACCCGGCGCCTCGGGACCGGTCGCCCCGGGACCGGTCGCCTCGTGGCGGGCGGAGCGGTCGATCGGCCGGTTCCACGAGCCGTCGCGCTTCTGCGCCCGGCGCAGCTCGCGCGCCTCCGCGCGGGCGGCCTCCTCGATCTTGAGCCGCTTGTCGCGCTCCTCGTGGTCCTCGCTCGGGCTCCGGTACTCCCAGACGAGGAGCACGGCGACGAGCACGACGCCGGCGATCGTCCCCAGTCCCAGGCTGCCCCAGGGGCGCGGCAGGCTGCCGAGCCCGAACGCGAGGTGCACCCCGGAGGTGACGGCGGCGGCAGCGAGGATGGCGACGATGTAGCGCATGCGCTCATCATTCCAAGGCGGCACACAACCGGCAAACAGGCGGGCCGTGCCGTGCGTGCGCGCCGCTCGTGGCGGCCACCCGGAATCCGGACTGTTGAAGCCTCAGTCTCAGTTCACCGGACCTTCATCCCGGTTCGTCCGCCGACCCCTTGAGACCCGGCCGGGCACCTTGCCACGGTGGGTGGTGTCCAGCGAAGCCGAGCACACCGACAGGAGAGATCCCGAATGCTCACCCGCACCGCAGGAACCACTCTGGCCGCAGCCGGGCTCGTCGCCGGCGGAGCGCTCGTCGGCCCGACCGTCATCGCCCCGGAGACCTCCGGCACCGTCGCAGCGGCCCAGTCCGTCGAGGACCGGAGGCAGAACATCATCGACCGCGCGAAGCACTGGACCGACCAGGGCGTGCCGTACGACATGACGAAGTACGCCGCGGACCCCGACGGCGTGAACTACCGGACGGACTGCTCCGGGTTCGTGTCCATGGCCTGGGGACTCGACACCTCGCTGAGCACCGTCACCCTGCTCGAGGTCGCCCACGAGATCCCCAAGGACGACCTCCAACCCGGTGACATTCTCCTCAAGGGTGGGCCGGGCACCGCCGGGGCCGCCGGTCACGTGACGATCTTCAACGGCTGGGCGAACGCCGAGCGCACCGCCTACCACGGCCTCGAGCAGGCCGGGGGCACTGGCGCCGTCGAGCGCGTGATCTCCTACCCCTACGAGCAGGACGCCTCCTACGTGCCCTACCGCGGCAACGGGCTCTGAGTCCCCGCCCGCATCCCGTCAGCCGCCGCGGCACGGGATCCGGGCCCCGCACTTCCCCGAACCTCCCAGCCGGCGTCGCTACGATGGTCGCGATGTCCCAGCGCACCTCCGCCCGCCCTGCCTCGAGCCGTACCGCCCCCGCGGTGCGGCGCTCCGCCGCGTCCGGGCGGACGGGAGCAGGCGCCGGCCGCCGGTCACCGGGCTCCCGCGCACCCCGGCGCGCACCCCGGCGCTCGGGAGCCACCCGGGGCGCGGCGATCGGTCTCGCGCTCACCGCCGGGTTCCTCGGCGTGGTCATGGCGTTCAGCTGGGCCGGCGGCCTCGTCGCGCCCGTCCCCTCGCAGATCCGACAGTGGGAGTACAGCAGCGTGGACCGACTCAACCGGGCCCAGATCGACAACGCCCGCACGATCATCGCGGTGGGCCGCGGCGGCGACATGTCCGACGACGCGATCACCATCGCGCTCATGACCGCCATGCAGGAGAGCTCCCTGCGCAACCTCGACCACGGCGACCGCGACTCGCTCGGGCTGTTCCAGCAGCGCCCGTCCCAGGGCTGGGGCACCCCGGACCAGGTGCGGGACCCCGTGTGGGCCGCGAAGTCCTTCTACGGCATCAACGACCGGGGGTCCAACCCGGGGCTCGTGCACATCCGCGGCTGGGAGTCGATGACCCCGACGGAGGCCGCGCAGGCCGTCCAGCGTTCCGCCTACCCCGACGCCTACGCCCAGTGGGAGGGCCTCGCCGCGGAGCTCCTCAGCACGCAGGACGACGTGGCGCCCATCGTCTGAGTCCGCGGCGCAGGATCCGGAGGCACGATCCGGGGGTGGACGGGCCGGGCCGCACCCGCGGGAGCGCGGCGCACCGGTGCGGACACCGCGCACGCGGACGCGCCGACCGCACCCGCGCCCGAGGTGTAGCATTCCATCCATGACTCACCCGGTGCGCACGCACACCCATCCCGGAACCGACTCCCACAGCCACGGCGTCGAGGAGAGCAGCGGGTCCGCCGACGGGCTCGGGCACGTCGACGATCTCGCCGCGATCGAGCGCACCGCCGAGGTGTTCAAGGCCCTCGCCACCCCCTCGCGCCTGCGCATCCTCCTCGTCCTGTCCCACGGGCAGTCGACGGTGACGAACATCGTCGACATCACCGGGCTGTCGCAGCCGCTCGTGTCCCAGCACCTCAAGCTGCTGCGCGGGCTCCACCTGGTGAGCGTGCAGCGCCTGGGACGCGAGGCGATCTACTCCCTCATGGACGACCACGTCGCCCACATCATCCTCGACGCGATGGCGCACACCACCGAACCCCTCGAGGGCTGAGCGTCACCGGCGCCGCGCCGCCTACCGCCGCGCCGCCCGGCGCTGCGCCAGCCGCCGCCCGCCGGACACCCACCACACGCTCAGCGCCACGAGCGCCATCCCCGCGAGCTGGGCGAGCGTCGGCTCCTCACCGGCGAGGACGACGCCGAGCAGGAGAGCCGAAGCCGGCTGCAGAAGCATGAGCGATGCGCTGACCTCCGGTCGCACGCCGGTGGCGGCGGCGCTCAGCAGCAGCCACGGCAGCACCTGACCGAACACCGCGAGTGCGACGAGCCAGCCCACCGACTCGGCGGCCGGGACGACCGCCAGGGTGCCGGCCGCACCCCCGACGACGAACACGGTGAGCGCCGCGGCGCTCGTCGACACGGCGACGGGAACGGCGATGAAGCGGCCGTCGACGGCGCGGCAGCGGTGGTTGCCGTAGAGGTACACGCCGTAGCAGACCCCGGCGAGCACCCCGAGCACGCCGCCGCGCAGCGGGTCGACGGCGAAGGGGTCGGCTCCCAGGACCCCGGCGGCGAGCACCAGACCGGCGAGCATGACCGGCAGCGCGAGGAGGAACTGACGGGAGGGCCGGTTGCGGTGGAGGAGCCACAGCAGGCCGGGGAAGACGAACACCTGGGTGCTGATGAGGAGCGTGGACACCGCCGCCCCGGTGTCGAGCACCGACTGCGCCCACATCATGAAGTCGAGGCCGAGGAACACCCCACCGCCGGCGGCCAGGCCGAGCATCGCCGCGCGCGGTCGGCCGCGGCGCCGGATCTCGACGAGTGCCAGCGGGAGCAGCACGAGCGCGGCGAGGAAGCAGCGGTGGAACGCCGCGGTCGAGGCGTTCGCCTGGGAGAGCGCGACGAGCACCGCGGACGAGCCGAGCATCACCGCGCCCGCGACGACGAGCGCAGGCGCCGCCGGGACGGGTGCCGGCGCCGGTGATGCGGGCGCGGGGGTCATGCGGTGCTCGAACCGGGCTCAGGCCGGAGCGGGGCCGCCGGCCGGTCCCTCGCCGGTCCCGCCTGCCGCACCGGTCGCCGGGGCCGCGCGGACGGTGAGGCGCTGCTGGAAGGCGCGGATCCGTTCGAGCGCGGCATGCGTCCGGTCCGGTCCCACGGCGAGCGAGAGACGCACCCACCGGTTCCCGTTGACGTTGTCGAAGTCGAGGCCCGGGGTGAGCGCCACGTGCTCCTCCTCGAGGAGGGCCGCGCACCACTCGGTCGCGTTCCGGTACGGCCCGAGCACGTCGTCGATCCTGGCGTACATGTAGAAGGCGCCGTCGGCAGGGGCGATGTCGAGCCAGCCGAGGTCGTCGAGCGCGTCGAGCACGTACTGGCGGGCGGCGGCGAAGCCGGCCACGGCGAGCTCCCCCTCGGCGTATGCGGCCTCGGAGAACGCCTCGATCGCGGCGTGCTGGGCCGGCACCGGCGGGCACAGGGTGAGATTGCCGGTGATCGCGAGGCAGGGTGCCACGAGGTCCTGCGGCAGGATGGCCCACCCGAGCCGCCAGCCGGTCATGCCCCAGAACTTCGAGAACGAGGAGATGACGATCGCATCGTCGTCGAAGGCGAGCGCCGTCTCCCCGATCGAGTCGGTGAAGGTGATGCCGTGGTAGATCTCGTCGGAGATCAGGCGCACGTCGTTGGCCCGGCACCAGTCGCTGAGCTCGGTGAGCTGCTCGGCGTCGAGCATCGTGCCCGTGGGGTTCGCCGGGGAGGCGACGAGGAGCCCGGCCAGCGGCGATTCGGCGTGCGCGGCCGCGAGCAGCTCGACGGTGGGCTGGAACCGCTCGTCGACGCCGCAGTCGAGCTCCACGACCTCGCAGCCGAGCGCGGTGAGGATGTTCTTGTACGCCGCATAGCCGGGGCGGGCGAGTGCGACCCTGTCGCCGACATCGAACAGGGCGAGGAAAGTCATGGAGAACGCACCGGAGGACCCGGTGGTGACAAAGATCCGCTCGGCCGGGACGTCGAGGTGGTACCAGCGCCGGTAGTGCCCGGCGATCGCCTCGCGCAGCGGGCGCACGCCCTGGACCTGCGAGTAGCCGAGCTCGGTGCCGTCGGTGAGCACCTCGGCGGCGCGTGCCCGCACCCCGGCCGGGGCGCCCTGCGCGGGCTCGCCCACGCACAGCGAGATGACGTCGGCGCCCTCGGCCTTGAGCTCGGCGACGCGCTCGATGATGTTCATCACCGCGAACGGCGGGACGCCGCGGGCGCGCTCGGAGATGCGGGTGGCGGGACGCGCGGGATCGGTGCCGGGGGCGGTGGACGCCGCCCCGGCCGGAGGCGCGGGATCGGCGGCGGGGCGGGAGGACGGGGCGGTGGAGTCGGTCATGACCTCACTGTGCCACACGCGCCGGACCGGTGCCCGGACCACGCCGAGGTGCCCGTGCCCGGGCGGCGGGGACCGAGGTGCGGGCCGCTCACACCTCGCCGACGGGCCAGGTGTGGACGGGGGCCTCCGTGCGCTGGTGGGTGATGTAGAGCTCCATGAGGCGGGCGAGCGCGGCCCGGCGCTCGGGCGAATCGGGCTCGGTGACGCGCGGCTTGAGCGAGTTGAGGGTGCGCAGCTGCCAGGTGGCGCCGTTCTGCCGGGTGCGGGCGCGCTCCTCGATGATCGTCATGTAGTGGTCGATCATCTCCGCGTCCGCGTCGAGCATCTCGAGGCCCTTGCGGGCGCGCGGCGCGAGCCCGGTGCGGACGAGCTCGGCGACGTCGATCCGGCCGGCCTTCGGCCACACCACGCGGGAGTACAGGCCGGAGCGGGCGGCGGAGAAGAAGTTGCTCTCCGCGTCCGCGAACGACAGCCGCGACCACACCGGCCGGTTCTCCTCGGTGAGGTACTTGACGAGCCCGTAGTAGAAGGCGGCGTCGGCGACCATGTCGGCCACCGTGGGCCCGGCGGGCAGGAGCCGGTTCTCCACCCGGATGTGGGCGAGGTCGTCGGCGCTCGGGGCGTAGATCGGCCGGTTCCAGCGCCACACGGTGCCGTTGTGGAGGTTGAGCGCGTGGAGCGTCGGGGCATTGCCCTGCATGACGGGGGTGCCGGCGTCCTCGCGGGACTCCGGGAGCATCGGCGGGAAGTAGCGGACGTTCTCCTCGAACAGGTCGAACACGCTCGTGATCCACCGCTCCCCGAACCACACGCGCGGGCGCACGCCCTGGGTGACGAGCTCCGGGGTGCGGGTGTCGATCGACTGGGTGAAGACCGGGATGCGGTTCTCGTGCCACAGCTTGCGGCCCATGAACAGCGGGGAGTTCGCGCTCAGCGCCACCTGGATGCCGGCGATCGCCTGCGAGGCGTTCCATGCGCCGGCGAACCGGTTGGGCGCGACCTGGAGGTGGAGCTGCATCGAGGTGCACGAGGACTCGGGGGCGACATCGGCGAAGTCGTGCTGGTAGAACTCGCGGTCGGTGACGTCGATCCGCACGAGCTCGCCGCGGGCGTCGAGCACCGCGTTGCTCAGCGCCCGGTACCGGTTCTCCTCCGTCATCCACGCGGGGTCCTCGAGGAACTCGGTGGTCAGGGTGGGAAGGGTGCCGATCATCCCGATCTGCGCATCGTGCGCCCGGGCCCCGGCGTGGGCGGCGGCGAGGCGGGCGCGGAGACCGGATTCGAGCTCGCGCAGGCCGGTGCCCGACACCTGGAGGACCGGGTGGTTGAGCTCGATGTTGTAGGAGCCGATCTCGCTCTGGAACTCGTCCGAGTCGATCGCGGCGAGCACCTTGTCGTTGACGCGGAACGGCTGCATGTCGGCGTCGACGAGGTTGAGCTCGAGCTCCATGCCGATCGTCCCGTGGTCGACGAACGTCGCCTCCTGGAGGTAGGAGTCGAACGTCTCGAGGTCCGCGTTGAGGAGCTCCCGGTAGCGCGTCCGCTGCTCGGGGGAGTATCGCTGAGAGGAAACCGCATCGCCCATGACAGTAGACAACCACACTTGTGGACGCGCGCGCACCGGTTCTGCACGGATTCGGGTGGCCCCTCCCCTGCCGGACCCGGTGGACGGGGGCCGGGTACTAGAGTGAATCGGGCCAGCCGATCCCATCCGCGACCCCCAGGAGACCCCGTGACCCAGCCCGCCGCCCTCGCCGACCTCGACCGCAGCGCCCTCGTCGCCGCCGCGCAGGACTCCCTGCCGCAGATGCTCGCCGACATCGAGCGGGTGATCTCGATCGAGACGCCGAGCGACGACCAGGAGGCGGTGGCCCGCGGAGCGGCGGACTTCGCCGCGCTCATCGAGGAGCGCCTGGGCGTCGCACCGGAGTCGCTCGTCATCGACGGCACCACTCACCTGCGGCTGCGCTTCGGCGACGGCCCCGCGCGGGTCGTGCTCGTCAACCACCAGGACACGGTGTGGCCGCACGGCACGCTCGAGCGCCTGCCCTTCAGCACGGAGGACGGGATCCTCCGCGGGCCCGGCAGCTTCGACATGCTCACCGGTGCGATCATGAGCGTCTGGGCCACCCGGCTCCTCCTCGCCGCCGCCGGCGTCCCCGTGCCGGACACGGAGAGCACGACCACCGCCTCGGGCGCGGGAGCAGCGGCGACCGGCGGGGCCTCGGCAGACGCCGGCGCCTCGGGACCGGTCCCCTCCCCCGCCGAGGCGCTCGCCGGGCTGTCGATCCTCGTCACCGGGGACGAGGAGATCGGCTCGGTGACCTCCTCGGACCTCATCCGGGCCGAGGCGAAGGAGGCCCGCGCCGTGTTCGTCATGGAGGCCTCCGCCGACGGTGCGCTCAAGCTCTCCCGCAAGGGCACCTCGATGTACACGATCCTCGTCCACGGGAAGGCCGCGCACGCCGGGCTCGAGCCGGAGAAGGGCATCCACGCCGGGCTCGAGCTCGCCCATCAGATGCAGGTCGTCGCAGGCCTCGCCGACCCCGCGGAGCAGACCACCGTGACGCCGACGAAGTTCTCCGGCGGGACCACGACGAACACGGTGCCGGCGCTCGGGCAGTTCGACGTCGACGTCCGCGCCCTCACCGCCGAGGAGCAGCAGCGCGTCGACGACGCGATCCGCGGCCTCACGCCGAGCATCGACGGCACCCGGATCGAGGTGCGCGGCGGGATCAACCGGCCGCCGTTCGAGAAGGAGATGTCGGCGGCGCTGTTCGACCGCGCCGTCGCGCTCGCCGCGGAGATCGGGATCGAGGAGCCGCGCGGAGTGCCGGTGGGCGGCGCCTCGGACGGGAACTTCACCGCCGGCGACGGCGTCCCCACCCTCGACGGCCTCGGCGCGGTGGGCGACGGCGCGCACGCCGAGCACGAGCACGCGATCATCGAGCACATCCCGCCGCGCACCGCTCTCCTCGCCGCCCTCGTCGCCGACGGCCTGACGGACTGAGCGTCGCGAGCGGAGCGCCGAGGGCCGGCAGGACAGCGACACGTGCATGCGCCTCCCGGTGCACTCCAGTGCGGATACTCGCCGGTAATCGCACTGCAGTGCACCGGGCACCCCATCTGGGGCTCCGCTCGCGGGCCTGGCTCGGACCGCGGTCGCCTCAGGCGATGATGCGGCCGAGGTCCGCCTCGAGCGCGGCGGGGGTGCGGGCGGAGAACAGCCAGTCGCGGTGGACGGGATCCGGGACGATGCGCTCGCGCGCGGCGATGTCGTCTGCCCGGACGAGGTACCAGCGGTAGCCGTGCGGGGCGAGGAGCGCCTCGAGCGCCCGGCCGTCGGCCTGCCCGTGGAGCACCTCGCACAGGATGTCGGGACGGTGCCGGGCGAGGAGCTCCTGGCCGTGGGCGAGCACCGGGTCCTCCGCGCCCTCGACGTCGATCTTCATCACCACCTGCCCCGGCGCATCCGCGCGCTGTTCCGCTTCGACCTCGGGGAGCTCGGGCGGGAGCAGATCGTCGAGGGCGAGGAACTCCACCTCGAAACCCTCGGCGAACTCCATGTGCGCGGAGTAGAAGGAGGGGAGAGAGGAGCCGCCCTCCCCGCTCGGCACCCGCATCCGCGTGCCCGAGGCGCCCACCCCGGTGGAATGCACGCGCACCCGGTCGGCGATCCCGTTGCGATCGACGTTCTTATGCAGCCCGGCGACGACCGCCGGCACCATCTCGAAGGCGTGCGCCCGCAGCCCGGGGTTCGCCGCGGCAGCCGCCACGGTGAACACACCCGTGTACGCGCCGACGTCGAGGAGGACCGCGGCCCGGCGAGCGAGCGCGGTGACGATGTCGAGGGCGAGCGCATCGGCCGGATCGGGGCGGCGCCCGCCGCCCCAGTAGAACTCCTTGGCGATCTCGCAGCGGCCCGGGTCGACGAGCACGAAGCGGGCCCCAGCCGCCGTCCCGGCCACCTCGGCGAGACCGGCGGGGGCGGGCAGACGGCCGGCACGGATACCCGGGACCAGCCGGGCGGCCAGGCGCAGGAGAGGATGGAGCGGCCGGGCGGACAGCCCGGTCTTGACGAGGGGCTTGAGGCCGAACCAGCGCTGTCGTCGGCCGGCGAGGGTGCGTCTGTAATCCGTCATCGGATGTCTCCCGCGGTCCGCGCGGCATCTGCGACCGCGCTGTCCTGAATATCGCTGTCCTGAGTCGTCGTGCGTGCTGAGTCGTCGTGGTCCTGCCACGGTACTACGGGACGCCGAGGTGCGGTCAGCACCGCAGGAGGCCTCCGCGCGGCCGCACCGGACGGCCCCGTCCGGGGCGGCCCCCGCCGCGCCGGCCGACTCGCCCCGCATCCCCGCCGACCATCTGCCCCGCGTCCGCGCCGGTTGTTAGGGTGAGTGGAAGCGACCGACAGTCTCTCCCGCGCCTGCCCGCGTTCCGGGCCCGCGCCCGCCGCACCCGCGCAGAAGGAAGTGCCCCATGCAGCTCACCGGACTCACGCTCCACCGCCTCTCGATCCCCCTGGTCACCCCGTTCACCACCTCGTTCATGACGGAGACGGAGAAGGACTGCTACCTCGTCGAGGCGCGGTTCGACACCCCGTCGGGCCCGGTCACCGGCTGGGGCGAGTCGGTGGCGATGATCGCCCCGCTCTACTCCGAGGAGTACATCGACGGCGGCATGGCCGTCACCCGCGACTGGCTCGCGCCGATCCTCTTCGACGTCGAGGACCTCACCGCGGAGACCGTCGGCTGGCACCTGCGCCACGTCATCGGGCACCGGATGTCGAAGTCGGCCCTCGAGATGGCGGTCATCGAAGCGCAGCTCAAGCAGGCCGGCCTGTCGTTCCAGCAGTACCTGGGCGGCGTGGTCGACACGATCCCCTCGGGTGTCTCGGTCGGCATCCAGGACACCGTCGAGGACACCGTGCGGGTCATCGGCGAGTACCTCGAGGAGGGCTACGCCCGCATCAAGCTCAAGATCAAGCCGGGAGCGGACATCGAACCGGTGGCCGCGGTGCGCAAGGCGTTCGGCGACGACTTCCTGTTCCAGGTCGACGCCAACGCCGCCTACACCCTCGTCGACGCCGCGCACCTGAAGAAGCTCGACGACTACGGCCTGCTCCTCATCGAGCAGCCGCTCGGCGAGGCGGACATCCGCCAGCACTCCGAGCTCGCCAAGCTCATGGACACCCCGATGTGCCTCGACGAGTCGATCGTGTCGGCGGAGGCCGCCGCGGACGCCATCGCGCTCGGGGCCACCTCGGTCATCAACATCAAGCCCGGCCGTGTGGGCGGGTTCATCGAGGCCAAGCGGATCCACGACCTCGCCTCCGCCCACGGCGTCGCGGTGTGGCACGGCGGCATGGTCGAGACCGGCCTGGGCCGGGCCGCGAACGCGGCGATGGCCTCGCTGCCGGGCTTCACCCTGCCCGGTGACGTGTCCGGTTCGAAGCGCTTCTTCCACGAGGACATCACCGAGGAGATCGTCATGCACGACGGAGTCGTCGATGTGCCGACCGGGCCGGGCTTCGGCGTCACGATCGACCCGGAGAAGCTGCGCCGCTTCACCACCGACACGATCGAGATCACCCGGAAGTGACCGCGGAGCCGGGCGGGTCGCGACCCTGGGAGCCCAGGTCGGGCCGGACCTCACCCGGGCAGCCGGGACCGAGAGGGGCCTCACCCGAGCAGCCGGGACCGGGCGGGTCGGATGAGCCCGACCGTCCCTTCGCGGCCGCGCTGAACCGGGCGCGCACGGAGCATCGGGCGCTCGTGCTCGACGGCGCCTCGGGCACGGAGCTCGAACGCCGGGGCGCGGATGTGTCCGGCGACCTGTGGGCGGCCGCGCTCCTCGAATCCGATCCCGGCCTCGTCACCGCCATGCACGTCGCCTACCTCGACGCCGGGGCCGAGGTCGTCGAATCGATCTCCTACCAGGCGACGGTCCCGGGGCTCGTCGCCGCGGGGCATCCGGAGGACCGGGCCCGCGCGCTGCTCGCCCGCTCCTGGGATCTCGTCGCGCAGGCGGCCGCCGGCCGTCGCACCCCGGACGGCCGCCCGGTGCTCACGGCCTCCTCGATCGGGCCCTACGGCGCGTACCTCGCCGACGGCTCCGAGTACACCGGGGACTATCCGGCAGGTGTCGACGCCACGCACCTCCAGGAGTTCCATGCCGAGCGGATCGAGGTGCTCGCCGCGGCCGGCTGTCGGTTGTTCGCGTGCGAGACGATCCCGCACCCCGCGGAGGTCGCCGCACTCGTGGCCGTGATGCGCGAGCACCCGGAGGCCGAGTGGTGGCTCAGCCTCTCGATCCGCACGGACGCCCACGGCGGGATCGCACTGGCCGACGGCACACCCCTCGGCCAGATCCTCGCCGTGCTCCCGGCACCCGGTTCACCGGGAGCGCCTGCGGCCGTGGGCATCAACTGCTGTCCGGCCCACCTCGTCGCCCCGGCCCTCGCCGAGGTGCGAGCGGCCGGGTTCGCAGGCCTCGCCTACCCGAACTCCGGGGAGACCTACGACGCCGCGACCGGCACCTGGTCACCGCCGGACGGCGAGCACGCAGGCGATACGCCAACGGCCGGTCCGGTGCCGACCGAAGATCACCCAGCCATCGAGCACTCAGTCGGCGAGCACCCGACCGGCGATGCATC
Source organism: Brevibacterium sp. NPDC049920 (assembly GCF_040656435.1). Classification (NCBI taxonomy): domain Bacteria; kingdom Bacillati; phylum Actinomycetota; class Actinomycetes; order Micrococcales; family Brevibacteriaceae; genus Brevibacterium; species Brevibacterium sp. NPDC049920. The sequence continues at coordinate 236,733 of NZ_JBFAMF010000004.1, read as the reverse complement.
CGACCCGCTCAGCGATGCGAGCGACCCCGCCGGCGGGGGCACGGAGCCCCCGGACCCGGCCGGCTGCGCCGCAGCGGCCGGGACCTGGGTGGATGCCGGAGCGGCGATGATCGGCGGTTGCTGCCGGACCACGCCCGCACTCATCCGCGCCCTCGCACAGCGCACCTGACCGCGCACAGCGTTCCTGACCTCCGCGCTCACCCCATGTTCTGGGCGACCATCGTCTGCAGGCCGTATCCGATCCCCCCATGGACATCGGTGAGCTCGGTGTGGACGACCCCGCCCTGACCGGGGGTGACGATCGACTGGGAGTTCATCCGGATCCACTCGCCCTCGGGCTCGCGGTCGAGCACGACGTGGAGGTCGCAGTTGATGAGGCGGTGGCGGGCCGGGTCGACGGGCAGGCTGACGCCGCCGCCGGAGTCGGCGAGGACGAGCGCGCGCTGCCAGCCCGTGGGCTCCTCCCCCTCGACGAGTGCGTTGTGCTGCCGGCCCCACACGAGTGCGGGCGACCGGTCCCCGCCCTCGATGAAGCGCCATTCGACTGCGGTGCCATAGCCGCCGGTGTGGGCACCCGGGATCGTCGCGAGCCGCTCATCGGCAGCGGGGAGGTCGTCGGGCACCACCGTGGGGTCGTTTGGATCGCGCCGGCCCGGCACTGCCGGGTAATCCTCGGGAGCTGCCAGGATCCGCCAGGCGCGGGCGAGCAGCGCGGGGCGTCCACCTGCGGAGGCGGTGGCCGACACGAGCTCCATCGAGCGGCCGCTGCGGATGACCTCGGTGGTGATCTCGAGCGCGGCGACCGGCACGGGCCCGAGGATGTCGATACGGACGTCGGCGAGCCGCTGGCCCTCCTTGGGATCGACGGCGAGCATCTGCCGGGCGAGCAGCGCGGCCGGCGGGCCGGCGTGCTGGAAGTCGGGGCTCCACGGCCCCGCGGTCATCGGCGTCGACTCGAACCGGGTGTCGTCGAGCTGGCGGTAGAAGGCCTCCATCGGCAGTGCTCCTCACGTCGTCGGGGGGGGTCTGTTCCGACCCTACTGCACCCGTGACGCACGTCACCGGCCCGGCGCCGCAGGTCACACATCCCGCGCCGATGGACACCGGCTCGGCGTCGCCGGCCACCGGCTCGGTGCGTCGACCGGCGCGAACCCGGCCGCCCCGGCGCACGCCGCGGCGTCCCCGGCCGGTTCGAGCTGGAGGGTGGTGTGGGTGAGCGCGGGGCTGAAGTGCGCGGCCAGGCAGGAGCGCAGATCGCGCAGGACCGGGCCGGCCCGCCCGGACTCGAAGCACGCCTCGGCGACGACGACGTGCGCGGTGAGGACGGGCAGGCGGGAGTCGATGAGCGCGATGTGGAGGTCGTGGACGTCGAGCACCTCGGGCCGCTCGGTGAGATGGCGGTGCACCTCGGCGAGCTCGATCTCCGCCGGCACGCTCTCGAGCAGGATCCGGACCACCGCCCGCAGGATGACGAGCGCGCGCGGGACTATGACGAGGGCGATGAGGATGCCGGCCACCGCATCCGCGCGGCCCCAGCCGGTGGTCCAGATGACGAGCGCGGCCGCGATCACGGCGACCGAGCCGAGCGCATCGGCGGCGACCTCGAGGAAGGCCGCACGGAGGTTGAGGCCGTCCGCCCGGCGGGAACGCAGGAGGAGGAGTCCGGCCATGTTCCCCGCCAGACCGATGGCACCGAACACGAGGAGCAGCCCGCCGGGCACCTCCGGGGGCGCGAACAGCCGCCGGATCCCCTCGACGAGGCCGTAGACGCCGACCCCGGCGAGCAGCAGCGCCTGCGCTCCGGCGGCGAGCACCTCGACGCGGCGCAGCCCCCAGGTCCGGCGGGCGGTCGCCGGGCGCCGGACGAGGCCGGCGGCGAGGAACGCCATCGTCAGGCCGCCGACGTCAACAAGCATGTGGGCGGCGTCGGTGAGCAGCGCGAGCGAGCCGGTGAGGACGGTCCCGATGAGTTCAGCGAGGAGGACCGTCGCGGTGATCGCGAGCACGAGGCCGAGGCGCCGGCGCGTCCCCGCCGCCGTCGCTTCACCGTGCGCCGAGCCGTTCGCGAGGTCGTCCGCCGGTCGCGCGTGATCGTGGCCGAGTCCCATGGGATCTCCCTTCACTGCGGTGATCCCATTGTATATCAATACATGGTTATATGTTGATACTTCGTCGGAGTGCGCTTCCACTGGCCGCCCACCGCGACGCTCGGATCCGCCCCTCGGATCCAGCCCTGCCCCGGGTGCTGCACGACTCCGCCCGCCGGTCCCGGGCACGACCGCACCCGGACATGACCGTGGCCCGCACACCACCCGGCTCGGGAGACGACCGTGACCCGGGGCGCTGCGGCTCCCGGGGCACGGTCCTCGGATCAGGTGCTGCCGTCGCGGCGGCCCGTCTCGTCGGAGTCGTCGTCCTCGGCGGAGTCGGACCCCGCCGCACTGGAGGTACCGGATGCACTGGAGGTACCGGAGGTGCCTGTACCGGGCCGGGCAGTTCCGGACGGTCCGCCCGCCCCGCCGGTCCGCTTGGCCCGCAGCGCCTCCTCGATGAGGGCGTTGACGTCGATGCCGGTCGAGCGCTTGACGTCGTCGCCGAGCCGACCGAGCCCGGCGGCGAAGTCACTGCCCGACGCGGTCCGCGGATCGGTGCCGCCGCGCACATCGGCCGGACCCCGGTCGCCGGCGCCGTCGTCACCGGGATCCCCGGCGCCGTCCGCTCCCGCGGCGTAGCGCTCGACGATGTCGGAGATCGCACTCGCCGCCTCGGAGGCGCTGCGCGGCATGCCGGTGCCGTCGGGGGCGAATCCGCCGGACTTCCCCGACGCCCGCTTGACCATGTCGGCGAGGTCGACCCCGGTGGTGCCGCGGAGCACCTCGAGCACCGAGGCGAGGTTCGACGACATGCTCTGCGCGAGCTTCGACTCCCCGTCCGTCGACACGATCGACAGGTCCTTGATGTTCGCGTAGGGCTCGACGAGCTTCCCGGCGAGGCTCGGCAGGGTGTGGAGCACCTGGTTGAGCACGGCTGCGTCGTTGAAGTGCTTGTACGCGGCGGCCTGCTTCTCCAGTGCCTCCGCCTCTGCGGCGCCCTGGGCGCGACGGGCCTCGGCCTCGGCCTCACCGCGGGCACGGATCGCGGAGGCCTCGGAGTCGCCCTCGAGGCGCACCGCCTCGGCGTCCTTCGACCGGCGCGCGAACTCAGCGGCCGCGTCGGCCTCACCGCGCGCCCGGGTGGCGGCGGCCTCGGCCTCACCGGCGAGCCGCACGGCCTCGGCATCCTTGGACCGGCGGGCGAGCTCCGCGGCGGCCTGCGCCTCGCCCTCGAGCTTGACGGCCTCGGCCTCCTTCTCACGGCGGTGGAGCGCGGCGGCGGCCTCGGCGCGGCCGCGGGCGTCGATCTCGTAGGCCTGCGCGTCGGCCTCGGCCTGGCGGCGGTACTTCTCCGCGTCGGCCGGCCGCTTGACCTCGGCCTCGAGCTGCTCGGCGCGGACCTCGGCCTGCTCCTTGGCGACGATCCGCTCCCGCTCGAGGAGCTTCTGCTGCTCGGCGGCCGCGGACAGCGGGCCGGCGTTGTCGGCGACGGCCTGGCGGACGTCGGCGTCCTCCTTGAGCTCGGCGCGGCGGAGCGCGAGCTTCTGCTGCTGCTCGGCGATCGCCTGGTCGGTGAGCGCCTGCTGGCGCTGCGTCTCCTCGTTCTGCAGAGCGGCTGCGACGGCGGCCTCGCGGTGGGCGTTCGCCTCGGCGATGGCGGCGTTCTTCGCGACCTCGGCGGCCTGCGGGCGGCCCCAGTCGCGCAGGTAGGAGCCCTCGTCCTCGACGGCCGAGATCTGGAAGGTGTCGATGACGAGGCCCTGGTTGTTCATCGAGTGCGCGGACTCCTCCTGCACCTGCGCGGCGAACGAGGCGCGGTCCTGGATGATCTGCTCGACGGTGAGCGTGCCGACCACGGCGCGCAGGGTGCCGGACAGGATCTCCTGGCTGTAGTGGTCGATCTGCGCCTGCTGGTCGAGGAACCGCTGGGCGGCCCGGCGCACGTCGTCGACGTTGCCGCCGACCTTGACCTGCGCGACGCCGCGCAGCCGCAGCGCGATGCCGTTCTTCGAGATGCCGTCGATCTCCACGGAGATCTGCCGCGATGACAGCGACATGACGAAGGCCTTCTGTACCACCGGGTACACCACGGCGCGTCCGCCGATGACCACGCGGCCGCCCTGCGCGACGTCCTCGCTCGAGGAGCCGCGGCCGGTGATGATGAGGGCCTCGGACGGGGAGGCGATGCGGTAGGACCGCAGCAGGACGAACAGCCCGATGAGGACGACGACGATGATCGCCGCGATGATGAGAACGGGGACGAGATCCGGCATGGGCGCGGCCTTTCGCGATGGACCGGTGCGAGCGGCCCGGGAGCAGTGATCCTCCCACTATGCCACGCGGTCCGTGGCGGCGGTGCGGGCGCGATGTTCCCGCTCCGACACCCGGGTGGCGGTGGCGGCGCCCCGTCGCGGCGGAGGCGTGGGTGCCGAGCACCGGCTCCGCGGTCACTGTGCATGACGGGGCATCGGCAGCGGTCCCTCACCCGGATGTCCGGCGAGGAGGCTGATCCGATTCGGGGGTATCGTTCCCATCACACCCGAGCAGGGCCGGCCGGAACAGCGGGCGCCTGCATGCCGGAGAGGAGAGAGCAGTGAAGACGCTGCTGGAGACGTGGATGACCCCGGAGACCAACCGGTGGGCATTCACCCATGTCCGAGAGATCATCCCCACCGCGAAGGTGGCACGGGGGAACAGCACGTTCGAGCTCACCGCGGCCGCGCGCAGCGCAGTGGCCCCGGACACCCCGCTGCGCCACAGCGGCGTTCCGGTCGAGAAGTACCTCGAGAGCACCGCCACCGACTCGATCGTGGTGCTCTCCCGGGGTGAGGTGCAGTTCGAGTGGTACGCCGAGAACACGTCCGCCGATGCCCTCCACATCAACTTCAGCGTCACGAAGTCCCTGCTCGGCCTGCTCGGAGGGATCCTTGCGGCCGACGGCGCGTTCGCCTTCACCGACCCGGTGACGAAGTACGTCCCGGAGGTCGCGGGCTCCGGCTTCGACGTCGGGATCCAGCCGCTGTTCGACATGGCGGTCCCGCTCGCGTTCTCGGAGGATTACGCGATGGGCGACCCGCGCATGATCGAGTACCGCCGCGCGACCGGCTGGATCCCGGGCGGGAGCGAGGGACTCCACGCCTTCCTGCCCTCCCTCGAGCGGCGGGCACCGGAGGGCGCCGAGTACCACTACGCCTCCCCGACGTCCGACATGGCCGGCTGGGTGCTCGAGCGCGCCACCGGGCGGCGGCTGCCGGATCTCTTCTCGACGCACCTCTGGACGCCGATCGGCGCCGAGTCCGATGCGGACCTCACCGTCGACGCCCACGGTGCGGGGCGGGCCGCCGGAGGTCTCTCCTGCTCGACCCGTGATCTCGCCCGCCTCGGCCACCACCTCACCATCGATCGCTCGCCGGTGCCGGAGGGCTTCGTCCGCGATCTCTTCACCGGAGACGCTGCGCGGTGGCGAGCGGGCGCCCACATCCGCGATTTCCCCAACGGCACCTACCGGAACTTCTGGTACGTCCCCGACACCGATGCTCCGGTCGTGTGCGCCGTGGGCATCCACGGCCAGATCCTCTATGTCGACCTCGCCGAGGGCGTCGTCATCGCCAAGCACAGCTCCTGGCCGACTCCCCTCGACGACGAGATGCGCACCGTCCAGTTCCGCGGGCTCAGGGACATCGCCGCCGCTGTCGTCGACGGAAGGCAGTGACGGTGGGCCGCCACGATGCGACCGGGCACGCCATGACTCCCGTACCGCACGGACCGTTCCACGGCCTGTCCGCCTTCCCGCTCACCCCGCTGCGCGACGACGTCCTCGATGCGCCCGCCCTGCGCGGACTCGTCGGACGCCTGGCCCCGGCGCCCGCTGCCGAGGGTGCGGACATCGGCCCGGCTCTCGTCGACAGCATCGGGGCCCTCGGGTCGACCGGATCGTACGCCTATCTCGACCGGGAGGAGTGGACGACGGCGCTGCGCACGATCCTCGCAGGGGCCGGGGGCACACCCGTGGTCGCCGGCGTCGGAGCCCTGCGCACCCGCGAGGTCCTCGCCCGGGCGCGCACGGCCGAGCAGCTCGGCGCCGCGGGGCTGCTGCTGGCCCCGGTGAGCTACCAGCCGCTCCGGGATTCCGAGGTGATCGGCCTGTTCGCCGCCGTCGCCGAAGCGGTCGACCTGCCGATCTGCATCTACGACAATCCCGGCACCACCGGGTTCCGGTTCTCCCTCGACCTCTACGCCCGCCTGTCTGGCATCCCCTCGGTCACCGGGGTGAAGATCCCGCCGACCGACGGCACCGAGGCGCAGCCCGCAGAACGGCTGGCCCGGATCCGGGAAGCGGTCGGACCCGATGCGGCGATCGGGATCAGCGGCGACGCGGCAGCGGCGGCGCACCTGGCCGCGGGCGCCGACGCCTGGCACTCGGTGGTCGGCGGCCTGTTCCCGCGAGCCGCCCGCACGCTGTTCGACGCCGCCCGATCGGGCGCGTCGGACACTGCACACGACCTCGAGGAGCTGTGGCCGCTCCTCGCCCAGCACGGCAGCGTCCGGGTCATGGCCGCCGCCGCGGCGGAGCTCGACCTCGTCGCGGATGACTGCCTGCCGCATCCGCTGCGCCCCCTCGAGGAGGACGAGCGCGCCGAGGTCGCCCGGACGGTGCGGGGTGCGGGACTCGCCTGACACCCGCCCGGAGACGGCGCCCACAGTGCGAGCCGGGTGTCGGCTCAGCCCTTGGGGATCGGCGGGCCGAGCATGAGGAGCACGGTGAAGAGCAGTGCGACGCCGAGCAGGCCGACGACGACCGCGAGGAGCGGGTGGGCGATCGCCCAGGCGCAGAGGCGTTCGAACCAGTTCCGCGGAGCACGGCCGCCGCGAGCGAGCTGCCAGTCGCCGTCGAGGAGGCCGCGGCGGCGTGCATCGATTTCGAACGGGATCGTCGCATACGGGATGACGGCGCTGAACAGGCCGAGGATCGTGCGGCCGAGCGGCCAGCGCTGCGAGGTGCCGACGAGCACGGTCACGACGCAGTAGGTGAGGAACACGAAGCCGTGGATACCACCGCCGATCCGCACCCCCACCTCCGTCGTCTGGGTGACGTACTTGAGGATGAGGCCGATGATGAGCAGGGTCCAGGTGATCGCCTCGGCGATCGCGAACACGGTGAAGAGCTTCTTGGGAGTCACCCGGACAGTATCCCCGGTCCGGCCAGGCGATGCATCAACCGTTCGGTCGATCCCGTGCCCGCGCCTGCTCGCTCACACGTGAAACGGCAATATCCTGCGGTTCCGTTCTCAGGAACCGCAGGATATTGCCGTGTGGCGGATGGGTCAGATGGGTCGGGTCAGGCGATCAGCCCTTGCCGCCCACGGTGAATCCGACCTCGACGGCGGTGTCGCCGGTGTCGACGCTCACGGTGTAGCCGCCGGGCAGGCCCCGGACGGCGCTCGGGTCGATGCCCTTGACGGTGAAGGTCGCGGTGCCGGACTCATCGGCGGTCGCGGTGCCCGAGGCCGGCGACTTGCCCGGCTTCGTGCGACCGTCGGCCGTCAGCGTCCAGTCCACGGTCTGGCCCGGTTCGAGGTTGGTCACGGTGACCTCCACGCCGGACTTCTTGAGGTCCTTGACGGAGACACGGTCCCGATCGACAGAGGCGACCGGATCGAGATCGTAGGCGACGACGTGGGCCGCGTAGGCCATCGCCGGCACCATGATGCCCATGGCCTCCTGGTCGACGTTCTCGTAGGTGTCGTCGATCGTGTGGTAGTTCCGGTCCTGCTGGACGCCGGCGGTGCCGCCGAACAGCTCCACCTCTTCCTCGGTCTTGATCGCGTCGGCACCGGTGAACAGGCCGGAGACCGGGATGCCGTTGTCGATGAACGCCTGGTAGTCGGAGCGACCGGAGAACTCGGTGCCGACGTGCGGCTGGCCGATCGAGTCGAAGTAGCCGGTGAAGATCTCCTCGAGCTCCGCCGATCCCTCCGGCACGTTGACGCCGTCGGGGATCGGGACGTCCGAGCCGTCGGAGTCGAGCGTGCCGATGACGTAGTTCTCCGAGCCGATCATGTCGTAGTTGAGGTACGAGGAGATCCGCTCCTTCTCCTCGTCGCTCAGCGACGCGACGTACTCGGTGGAGCCGACGAGACCGATCTCCTCGGCACCCCAGAATCCCATCCGGACCTGGTTGTCGACGTCGTGCGGCTGGGCGGCGAGGCCTTCTGCCACGGCGAGCAGCCCGGCCACGCCGGAGGCGTTGTCGTTGACGCCGGGGCCTTCGGCTACGCCGTCGAGGTGCGCGCCCATCATCTGCACGTCGTCGGGGTCGCCAGCCTTGGTCTCGGCGATGACGTTCCAGGTCTCGATGTCCTCGAAGGTCGTCTCCACGGTGAGGTCGCCGAGCACCGGGGTGTCCCCGGCGGCGAGGATCTGCTCGCGCAGCGCATCGCCCTCGGCGAGCTCCATCGAAGCGCCCGCGATGTTGCCCTCGACGCGGTCGCCGACGGTGCCGTTGAGCGCGCCCGGGGAGTGGTTGTAGATGATGACGGCGGCCGCGCCGGCCTCGGTCGCGGCGGTGACCTTCTCGCCGAAGGCGCAGACACCGCGCTGCACGAGCACGATCGTGCCGGCGTTGGCGTCGCTGTAGTCGCCGGTCTCGCAGCCGAGCTCCCCGCCGGCCTTGTCGCCGTAGGCGTCGTCGGTGGGCAGGGTGACCGCGGTGTCGGTGAGCGGGGCGTCGGTGCCCTCGGCGTTCGACAGCGTGGAGAACGTCTCCTGCGCCTCGCCCTCGACGCTGAAGGAGACCTCGCCGAAGGTCTGGGTCGGCACGGTGAAGGTGTCGCGCGTGACGTCGAACTTGCCGCTGGCCTCGAGCACCTTCTCGACGTATTCGCTCGCAGCCTTGTAGCCGGGGGTGTCGACAGCACGGTAGCCCGCGTCGGCGTGGTCGAGGGAGATATCGGAGAGCTCCTGGAGGTGGGCCAGGGCGGCCTCTCCGGTGACATCCATATCGGTGTGCACGGAGATGGGCGCCGCGAGCACGGGGCCCCCGGTGGCGAGCCCGAGCGCGGCGGCCGCGGTGACGGCGAGCGCGCTGTGGGTGAATCTCTTGGACATGTCGACCTTTCGTTCCTTCGTGTGTGATGAGCCCCTGTCGGTCCATGCGGTGGTGCCGGAGCTGCGCGGACGCGATCAGTGATCACTGGGCGGAGTGCCCGGAGGACTGGGTGTCGCTATGGGCTGTGCGTGGTGCGAAGGTCACGTTTTGGTGACGCGCATCACATGGTCCACCACGGTAGTACACAGCCAGTTCTCATTTGAGGCCCGAAAGTCACGAAACGATAACGAAAAAACGGCAATTGTCTTGACATCCGAGACATCGATAACTTCTCAGACTCGAGTGGAACAGTGATCCCATGGTGCATCCCGAGGACCCGAACACCGCCCCCGCCCGTGACGACCTGCTCTCCGCAGAGGACTTCCTCTCGCTCCCGAGCGAGACCCTCGCCGAGGGCGAGCGCGGCCGCATCGACGCCACCCGGATGGGAGCGGTCGACCTCCTCGTCCTCCGCTTCGACACGGCTGTCGCCGTGGTCTCGCGCTTCGGCGCGCAGGTGCTCGCCCATCGTCCCGCCGGCCGGCCCGACACCCTCTTCACCTCCTCGCTCGCCCGTTTCGACACCGGGGCGGCGATCCGCGGCGGGATCCCGGTGTGCTGGCCCTGGTTCGGCCCCGCATCGACCCCACAGCACGGCTGGGCGCGCCTGCACACCTGGGACGTCGAGGCGCTCGCCGTCGACGGCACCGGGGCCGAGGTGCGCCTCGGCTTCTCCCATCGCGGCGCCGCGGCAGGCCTCACCGTGCGCCTCGGCGACGGGCTCTCCGTCGAGCTCGCCCACCGCGCCGATCCCGTGCCGGAGACCACCACCGGGGCTCCCCTGCGGGCCGCGCAAGCACCCGGTGCCACCCCGGCCCCGCCCGAACCGCCCGTCACCGCCGCGCTCCACGCGTACTTCGCGGTCGGCGACGCGCAGCGCACCGAGATCGCAGGAGTGACCGACCGGACGCTGCACGTCCCGGCCGAGGGCATCGACTCGGTGTTCCCGCTCGCCGGAACCGCGGGCACCGCCGACCACCGCATCGTCATCACCGATCCCGCGCTCGGCCGGCGCCTCACCGTGACGACGAACGCGACGGACGCCGTCGTGTGGAACCCCGCACAGCAGCTCGGCGACACGACAGCCCGGGCGCACCACGGCTTCGTGTGCGTCGAGCCCGCCCGGATCTCTTCACCGCTGCCCCCCGGCGACACCCTGCGCATGCACCTCGCCGTCGACTGAGGCGCGCACCGGCCGCAGTCCCCCCGGCGAGCCCGGACCCGCGCCTTCCCAACAGCCCCCCCGCGCCTTCCCAACAGCCCCCCACGCCTGCCCCGACCTGTCGCACCCGTCATTCAACCAATTGCGCAAGTGTTGAATTCATGCGCGGATCCTCATATGCTCATGACCGTGCCCGAACGCAGAGCAGTCCCCCAGGAGCCGAGCTACAAGCTCATCCATCGCTGGCAGCGCCACCTCGCCAACGAGCGCCTCGAGGAGCGCGTCTACCGCAGCCTCGCCGACCGCAAGACCGGCCAGGAGCGGGAGATCCTCCTCGGCCTCGCCGACGCCGAGCACCGCCACCAGCAGCACTGGATCACCCTGCTCGGCCCCCATGCCGAACGGCGCCGCCTGCCCGACCTCGGCACCCTCATCCTGTCCGTGCTCGGCCGCATGTTCGGCTCGGTGTTCGTCCTCGCCCTCGCTCAGCAGTCGGAGACGAGCTCGCCCTATGACAGCGACTGGTACGCCACCGACGCGATGGCCGCCGACGAGAAGATCCACGCCGAGGTCGTCCGAGCGCTCGCCGCCCGTTCCCGCGCCAAGCTCTCCGGCAACTTCCGCGCCGCGGTGTTCGGCGCCAACGACGGCCTCGTCTCCAACCTCGCCCTCGTGCTCGGCGTCGGGGCCGCCGGCGTCTCCACCGGCACGATCCTCCTCACCGGCATCTCCGGCCTGCTCGCCGGCGCGCTCTCGATGGGGGCCGGCGAATACGTCTCCGTGCGCTCCCAGCGCGAGCTCCTCGAGGCCTCGACCCCGGACCCGGAATCCCGCACCGCGATCGCCGCCCTCGACATCGACGCGAACGAGCTCGCCCTCGTGTTCCGCGCCCGCGGCATGGACACCGACGAGGCGGAGGCCGCCGCCGCCGAGGCGATCCGCACCGCCTCCCACCCGGGCGGCCGTCACGGACTGCACGTGCCCGCCGAAGGCGAGCACGAGGAGCTCGGCACCGGCCTCGGCGCCGCCTCCTCCTCGTTCTGCTTCTTCGCCTCCGGCGCGGTCATCCCGATCCTGCCCTACATGTTCGGCATGTCCGGATACCCCGCGATCATCCTCGCCGCCGTGCTCGTCGGCCTCGCGCTCCTGTTCACCGGCGGCGTCGTCGGCGTGCTGTCCGGCCGCGCGCCGCTGCCGCGGGCGCTCCGCCAGCTCGCGATCGGCTACGGAGCGGCGGCCGTGACCTTCGCCCTCGGCCTGCTGTTCGGCACCGCGATCGGCTGACGCGAGCGCTGCGCCGGCGGGCGCGGCGGGCGGGTACAGTCGCTCGCATGTCCCGGTTCACCCTGAGCGATGAGGCGCGCGCGTACCTCGCGGAGAATGCGCGCCGCAATCCTGTCCCCGCCCCGCAGCTCACCCTCGCCGAGGCGCGCGCCGCCGCCGTCGACCTCGCCTGGCGCCAGTCCGCACCGGTCCCCGTCGCCGCGGTCCGCGATACCTTCGCCGTCGGGCCGGCCGGCTACGTCCCGCTGCGCATCCACGACCCGGGGCCGGCCCCCGCGGCGGGCCCGCAGGGAGCCGCGGGCACCTCGGGCACGGATGCCGCGGATCCGGCTCCGGCCCCTGCGGAATCGCCCCTGCGCCCCGCGCTCCTCATGCTGCCCGGCGGAGGCTGGGTGACGGGGACCGCGGAGATCGCGGACGTCGCGGCCCGCCGACTCGCCGTCGACGCCGGCGCGGTCGTCGTCACCGTGACCTATGCGAAGGCCCCCGAGCACCCGTTCCCGCTCCCCCTCCTCGACTGCGTCGCGGCCTTCGCCTGGGTCGTCGCGCACGCCGCGGAGCTCGGGGTCGACCCCGCGCGGATCGGGATCATCGGGGACTCCGCGGGCGGGAACCTCGCCGCCGCCACCGCACTCGCCCTGCGCGACGCGGCGGAGATCCCCGTGCCGCAGCACCGGGCGGCCGCGGGGGCCGACCCCGCCGTCCCACCCGTCCACCGCTGCACGAGCACCCACCGACCGGCGGCCCTCGTCCTCCTCTATCCCGCCACCGACGCCGCCTGCGACACCGCCTCCTACCGCGACTTCGCCACCGATCACGGGCTCACCGCCGACCGCATGGCCTACTACTGGGACTGCTACACGGACGCGGGATCGCGCTTCCACCCGCTCGCCTCGGTGGGGCGGGCGGAGCTCCACGGACTCCCGCCCACCATCGTCGTCACCGCCGGCTGCGACGTGCTCCGCAGCGAGGGCGAGGCGTTCGCCGCCGGCCTCGCCGCGTCGGGCACGTCGTGCGAGCTCTGGGAGTACCCGCGCACGGTCCATGGCTTCTTCCACTCCGATGGGGTGCTCCACGACGCGGCGGAACTCCTCGACCGCCTCGGCCGCAGGCTCCCCGCCCTGCTCGACGACCGCGCATCGCTCTAGGATGAGCCTCATGTCAGCTGCCCCCGTGTCCGACTCGCTCGCGCTCATCGACCTCGCCGGCGCGGAGTTCCGCCTCGTCGACCCCCGCGCCCCGCACCTGCGGGTCGACGACCTCGCCCCGCACCGCGGCGACGGCATCTTCGAGACCGTGCTCGTCACCCGGCTCGCCGGCGCCGACCACCTCCACGCGCGCGAGCTCCACTTCTCCCGGTTCCGCGCCTCGGCCGCGATGCTCGACCTGCCCGCACCGGACCCGACGCTCTGGCACGCCGCGCTCGACGCGGTCATCGCCGACCATCGGGAGCGGCGCGGCGACGACGAGGCGTTCACCGTCCGCTACAGCATGAGCCGCGGCCTGGCCGAGGCCTCGGGCTGGGTGCTGTCGATCCCCCTCGACGCGAAGTACCCCGGGCAGCGCGCGCACGGGATCGACGTCATCACCCTCGACAAGGGGTTCCCGGCCTACGTCGGGCAGTCGGCGCCGTGGATGCTCATCGGCGCCAAGACGCTGTCCTATGCGACGAACCAGGCCGCCGCGCGCTGGGCGGCGTCCCAGGGCGTCGACGACGTCATCTTCCTCTCCCACGACGGCCGGGTGCTCGAGGGCCCCACCGCGAACGTCGTGATCCGCCGCGGCGGCGAACTCCTCACCCCCGACCCCAAGGCCGGGCTGCTCCACGGCACCACCCAGCAGACGATCTTCGCCCACGCGGCCGAGGCGGGCCTCCTGTGCTCCTACACCGACCTCACCGTCGACGACCTCACCGCTGCCGACGGCGTCTGGCTCACCTCCTCGGCCCGCATCAGCGTGCCGCTCAACACCCTCGATGGGGAGGAGCTGCGGCGCGACCCGGAGCTCTCGGAGCAGATGCTCGCCTGGGTGCTCGGCGGCTGAGACCCGGAGCCGCGCGCCGCACCCGGGCACGCACCCCGGAACCTGCGCACGCACCGCACCGGATCCCGCGCCTTCGGACTAGGCTGGACCCGACACACCCGATTCGACTTCTGAGGAGACCACTCGCATGGGCGGAAAGATCGCTTGGCAGATCATCGGCGTCGGCGGTGCGGCACTCGCCGCCATGGCCGCGCGCAAGACCCTCGGCCTGGTCTGGGAGAAGACCACCCACAAGCCGGTGCCGATCAACACGCAGGACGACGAGATCGGGCTCGGCGAGGCACTCGCCTGGACGATCGTCTCCGGCGTCGGCATGGCCGTGGTGCAGCTCGTCGTGCAGCGCGCCGCCGCGACCACCGTGCGCAACAACTGGGGCGAGACCGCCCTGCCCAAGAAGCTCCAGAGCGCCGCGCGCGTGAGCAAGGACGACGAGCGCGGCTGAGCCGCACCGGCGGATGCCCGGAGCGCGTGGGCCACTCACCCGCGCGCTCCGGGCATCCGCTCCGCCGCACCATCCCGGAGTCCTCCTCCGGCACAGCTCCGACACCGGGCGCTTCCCGCGCATGTGTCCAGGTCATGGGCGATTCTGATCAATCGTTCAGGCCCCGGTTACAGTAGGCTGAGCAGTTCAGTAGAATTGCCGCACAACTGTATCCGCGCCCGACTTCCCCTCGGGCCACCTGGGAGGTTCACTCATGCACGCCCTGCAGATCCTCGCGATCATCATCGGCGTCGGCGCGACCATCGTCGGCTGGTCGTTCTTCCTGACCCGGGTCGGGAAGTTCGTCGGCTTCTTCAAGCTCGGCGCCCCGACCGCCGCCGGGGAGCGGACCTCCGAGCCGGGGAAGCGCACCGGAACCCTGATCAAGGAGTTCCTCGGCCACACCCGCATGGCCCGCCTCCCGATCGTCGCGATCGCCCACTGGTTCACGATGATCTCCTTCGGCGTGCTCGTCCTCACGCTCGCCCAGGCCACGATGCAGCTGTTCGACCCGCACGCGGTCCTCCCGCTCATCGGCCACTTCTTCCCGTACGAGTGGATCACCGAGTTCTTCGCCGTCACCGGCCTGCTCGGCATCATCGCGCTCATCATCATCCGGCAGCGGAACCATCCGCGCGATCTCCATCGCAAGTCGCGCTTCTTCGGCTCGAACTTCTGGCAGGCGTACTACGTCGAGTTCACCATCCTCATGGTGGCCCTGTGCATCGCCCTGCTCCGCGGCCTCGAGTACGTGCTCCAGGGCCGCGCCGGCCAGGAGAACCTGCTCCTCCACTTCCCGCTGACCTTCTGGATCGGCGAGCTCTTCTCCGGCCTGTCGACCGGCGCCGTCGAGGCCCTCATCGTCGTCATCGCGCTCGTCAAGATCCTCGTCTCCTACGCCTGGATGGTCACCGTCGGCCTCACCCCGACCATGGGTGTCGCCTGGCACCGCTTCCTCGCGTTCTTCAACATCTGGTTCAAGCGCCATGCGGACGGCCGCACCAGCCTCGGTGCCCTGCAGCCCATGCAGAACAAGGGCGAGGCGATCGACCTCGAGGCCATGGAGGACATGGACGAGGACGCCGTGCTCGGCGTCGGCAAGGTCGAGGACTTCACCTGGAAGGGCCTGCTCGACTTCTCGACCTGCACCGAGTGCGGTCGCTGCCAGAGCCAGTGCCCGGCCTGGAACACGGAGAAGCCCCTGAGCCCCAAGCTCATGATGATCAACCTCCGCAACCACGCCGACGCCAAGGCGCCGTGGCTCAAGGCCGCGGAGCAGGCGAAGGCCGAGGCGACGCCCCCGGCCCCGCTGCCCGAGGACGCGGACAAGAAGGCGAAGAAGGCCCACGCCAAGGAGATGGCCGCCTACCAGGGCATCACCGACCCGCACGAGAACCTCGACCTGCTCGGCACCCTGTCCCAGGCCGCCCAGACCGAGGCGGTCCGCCCGCTCGTCGGCGCCCAGGACGTCGAGGAGCTCGCAGAGATGGGCGTCATCGACCCCGATGCCCTGTGGTCGTGCACCACCTGCGGCGCCTGCGTCGAGCAGTGCCCCGTCGACATCGAGCACGTCGACCACTTCGTCGACATGCGTCGCTACCAGGTGCTCATCGAGTCGGCCTTCCCGACCGAGCTGTCCGGCCTGTTCAAGAACCTCGAGAACAAGCAGAACCCGTGGGGCATGTCCCAGCGCAAGCGCATGGAGTGGGCGAAGAACCTCGACTTCGAGATCAAGCAGGTCGGTGCCGACATCGAGGACCTCGGCGAGGTCGAGTACCTGTTCTGGGTCGGCTGCGCAGGCGCCTTCGAGGACCGCGCGATGAAGACCACGCAGGCGATCGCGGAGCTGCTCCACACCGCGGGCGTCGACTTCGCCGTGCTCGGCGACGGCGAGTCCTGCACCGGCGACCCGGCCCGCCGCGCCGGCAACGAGTTCCTCTACCAGATGCTCGCGCAGGCGAACGTCGAGGTGCTCAACGAGATGAAGGCGCGCAAGATCGTCGTGTCGTGCGCGCACTGCTTCAACACGATCGCCAACGAGTACCCGCAGATCGGCGGCAAGTTCGAGGTCGTGCACCACACCCAGCTGCTCAACAAGCTCGTCCGCGAGAAGCGCCTCACCCCGGTCGCCCCGGCCGCCGGTGAGACCGTGAGCACCCCGGTGACCTACCACGACCCGTGCTACCTCGGCCGTCACAACGGCATCTACACCCCGCCGCGCGAGCTCATCGGCTCCCTGCCGGGCCTCGAGTACCGCGAGATGGAGCGCTCCCAGGAGCGGTCGTTCTGCTGCGGCGCCGGCGGTGCGCGGATGTGGATGGAGGAGACCATCGGCTCCCGCATCAACATCAACCGCACGCAGGAGGCCGTGGCCACCGGTGCCGAGCAGATCGCCGTGGGCTGCCCGTTCTGCCGCGTCATGCTGTCCGACGGCCTCACCGCCGAGCAGTCCGAGGGCAACGCCTCGGAGGGCGTCGAGGTGCTCGACGTCGCGCAGATGCTGCTCGCCGGCGTGCGCCGGGGCCAGGGCGGACAGGGCGGTCGCACCGACGCCGAGGAGCCCGCTCCCGTCTGATCCGCAGGACCGGGAACGCGCTCACATCACCGGATCCCCCGCACGGCCTGCACCGCTGGCCGGACGGGGGATCCGGTGCGTCCGGGCACGAACGGTGCCGCGGCCCGAGCTCGCGGGAGCGCGGCCCCTGCGACTCGGGGCCTCCTACTCGAAGGGCAGGGTGACGGCGCCGAGGCCGGCGAACTCGGCGCGGACCACCTGGCCGGCGGCCACCGGCACGGCCGCGCACACCGAACCGAGCATGACGACGGAGCCGGCACGCATGACCGTGCCGCGTGCACCGAGCTCGTTCGCGAGCCACACGAGGGCGTTGAGCGGGTTGCCGAGGACCGCACCGCCGGCACCCGAGGCGACGGTGCGGCCGTCGACCTCGAGGACGCAGCCGGTGAGGACCGGATCGAAGTCGTCCCAGCGGATGCGCCGGGTGCCGAACGCCGCGGCTCCGAAGCTCGCGTTGTCGGCCACGGAGTCGACGACGGTGATCCGCCAGTCGGCCACCCGGGAGTCGATGATCTCGAGCGAGGCGAGCGCGTGGTCGATCGCGGCGAGCGCCTGCAGCGCGGTGACGCCGGGCCCGGCGAGATCCTGGCCCAGGACGACGGAGATCTCCGGCTCGATCTTCGGTGCGATGAACCGGCCGGTGTCCACGGGAGCCCCGGACAGCAGCAGTCCGCTGCGGGTGAGCACCCCGAAGTCCGGTTCGCGGACACCGAACTGGTCCTGCATCGCGCGCGAGGTCAGACCGATCTTGTACCCGACGACCGCATAGCCGGATCCCACTCACTCCTCGATCTGGAGACGCTGCACCGCGTAGGCGTCGTCGAGGTCCATGCCGGGGTGGGCCGCGCTCGGCTGCGGGATCGGCGTCCCGGTGCGGTGCGCCTCGGCGAGGGCGGAGGCGAGTGCGGAGCGCTGGGTGTCCTCGAGCATGGTGTCCTCCTGGCGGGCGGCTCCCGGCGGGTCTGTTCCGGCAGGAGCCGGTGGGGGCTGAGGTCAGTCGGCGCCGAGCGCGTCGAGCGCGGCCCGCACCTGGGGGACGGTGAGCTGGCCGGGTGCGGAGATCTCGCCGACGGCGGCGAAGGTGGCCGCGGAGCCGAACTCGCTGCCGACGAGGCGGGTGGCCTTGCCGAGCTCGCCCATGGAGATCGCGACGACCGGGATCGGCAGGGTGGCCTGGGCGCGCTCGCCGACGCTGAGCACCTCGAGCACGTCGGTGCGGTGCTCGGGCATGACGGCGATCTTCGCGACGTCCGCACCGGCCCGGTGCATCTTCGTCATGAGGCTCATGAGGTGCTCGGCCGGAGGGGTGTGCTCGAAGTCGTGGAAGGACGCCAGCACGGACACCCCGGCGTCGTGGGCGCGGCCGATGAGCGACTCGGCGGTGTGCCGCTGGAACTCGATGTCGACTGCGGCGGGGGCGAGCTCGATGAAGGTGCTCACGAGCCCGGCGTAGGCGTCGTCCGTGAGCGGGGCGAAGCCGCCCTCGCCCCGGGTGCGGACGGTGACGAGGACGGGCTGGTCGGCGGCCGCGCGCAGTGCCTCCCAGCCCTCGCGCACGATGCCGCGGATCCCTTCGAGCTCGTGGGTCTCGAGCGGGTGGTCGGCGCCGCGGAGGACGTCGAGGGCGTCGACGCGCCATTCGATGACGTCGACGCCCTCGGCGCACCGGGCCGCCTGCTCGCCGAGCGCGGACGGGGTGGGTGCGGTGAGCGGGACGATGACGGCGGGAAAGGCATCCGCGGGCGCGAAGGGCAAGGGCTTCATGCGTCCCACTGTAGTCCGCCCGCGCGGCGTCTCATCCCTCGAACAGGCGGCTGCCGATGTAGTCGCCGTCCGCGATTCCCGGCGGGATCGCCCACACCGTCGAACCGATCGGGGTGGTCCACTGGTTGAGCAGGTCCATGCCGCCGAGCCGGCGCTGGATGGGGAGGAACTGGCGTCCGATGTCCGCCTGGTACGAGGCGAACATCAGTCCGGCCGTGCTCACCCGGCGGGACCCCGACGGGCCGGTGCCTGCCGTGGAGGCCTCGGGCACCCCGTGGTAGTTGTACACCCGCCGGAAGATCTGCTCCTCCGGCTTCGCCTCGTTCCGGGACCGCGCCACGTGGCTCGCCGGCGAGATCCTCGTGAGCCCGCGGGCGTCCACCGCGGTGAGGTCCGGGACATCGTGCTCGTCCGTGCCGGTGAGCGGCGCGCCGGAGGCGAGGTCCCGGCCGACGGCGAACTCACGTGCCGGCCGGTCCGCCTCGTCCCAGGTCTCCATGTCCATCGCGATGTCGCGCAGCACGAGGGTGGTGCCGCCCTCGCGCAGCCAGGCGGGATGATCCGCGCCGAGGTCGAGAGGCGGCTCGCCGCGGGCGGAGAACACCGGATCCGCCCGGCCGGTGCTCTCTCCCCAGACGAGGCGGGCGAAGTCCTCGGAACCGGGGCCCGGATTGGCGGTCCCGTCGACCTGGCCGAACATGTTGCGCTGCGTGGTGCCGGTCGGATCGGACCCGTAGGCACGGCGGAACGCGGTGCGCGACCAGGCGACCGCGGCGAACGCGCGCGCGTCCTTGAGCAGCATCCGTGCGGCGTGCGCGACGGCGAGCGCATCGTCGCCGCAGATCTGCAGGAGCAGGTCGCCGCGGCTGCGCTCCGGTTCGAGACGGTCGATCGTGAACTCCTCGAGGGGTCGCAGCCAGTCGGGGACGTGGCGGCGGCCGGCGAGCGCGACGAGTCGCTCGCCGAATCCGAACGTCACGGTGAGCCTGGCCGGCTGCGGCGTGAGCTCGGGCTCGGGGTCGGCGAGCGGGGCGCGGCCCTGGGTGAGGGCCGCGGCGTCGTCGGTGAGCAGCCGCAGCATGCTCACCGCTCGGCGCGCGGTCGTCTCCTCCTCGAGATCGATGCCGATGAAGAGGGCGTGGGCCTGCGGAATCGTCTCGACCCCGGCCTGGTGGCGGGCGTGGAAGGGCTCGAGGCGGGCTCCGTTGAGGCCGGAGGTGTCGGGCAGCGCGGCGGGTGCCGGTGCCGGGTCCCGCGGTGCGAGGAGACCGGCGCCGACCCCGGCGCCGACACCGAGGACCGAGGCGCCGAGGACGTGGCGGCGACGGATGTCCATGGGTTCAGCTCCTGGAGGTGTGTGGTGGTGGATGGGCAGCGCATCGGAGTGGGCAGTGCGCTGGAGTAGGCGGAGATGGTGGGCAGTGCGTCGGGGTGGGTGGAGACGGGACCGGGGCGGAGCCGGCCCAGCACCGGTGAGGAACCGGTCCCAGGAGGAGCGGGTCGAGGTGCTCCGCGGCCCGGGCACCTCGCGCCCGGGCCGCGGTGCACCCTCGGCCGGTCAGTGGCCGTGGTCCTGCACGTACTCCTCCTGGGCGCCGGTGAACTCCTTGGCGACGACCGTCGTCTCGACCTCGCCGCCGGCGGTGAGCAGGGTGATCGTCACCTCGTCGCCGGGGAGGATCGGCTCCTGCAGGTCCATGAGCATGACGTGGTCGCCGCCGGGCTCCAGGGAGAGGGAGCCGCCGGCGGGAACGAGGAACCCGCCCTCCTTCTCCTGCATCATCGTGCTCCCTCCGTCGTCGCTCGCGGTCTCGTGGAGCTCGGCGGATCCGGCGGCCGCGCTCTCGGCCCCGGTGATCCGGAGTTCGGAATCGGTGGGGTTGCGCAGGGTGCCGAAGGCACCGGTCATCCCCTCCTCGGCGGCCTTGACCCAGCCGTCCTCCCAGACGAGGGGCGCTGCGTCGGAGGCCTCGGCAGCGGCATCTCCGGTCTCGGAGCCGCCGGGGTCCGCTGCGGCCCCCGCAGTCGGATCCGCAGCGCCGGATTCGGACGGGCCGGGTGCGGAGCTCCCTGTCGGACCGCAGGCGGCGAGGCCCAAGCTCAGGCCGATCGCGGTCGCGGTGAGGAGCGCTCGGCCGAGCCCTGGAGCGACTGCTCGCGAGGTGGCCCGGGTCGTGGTGGTCGGTGCTGTAGCGGCCAGTGCTGTTCTGGCCGGTGCTGTGGTGGTCGGTGTCTTCACGGTGTGTCCTACTGGGGGTGATCGGTCGAGCCGCTCGGCACCGGGGACAGGAGTCGGCACCGCCGCGCTCCGCCGTGGTGCCGCGCCGGCAGCCGCAAGGCCGGTCGGCCGGTTGGGCAGACGGGCGGACCGGCGGGAAGGCCGGCGAACCGTCGTCGAGCGCGCGATCAGTTGGGCCGGGGCCATGGGCTGGGCCGGCGATTGCGCCGAATGCTGGACCGACGGTCCATCACGGCCGGCGGGCCGCCGCGGGGGCGGGTCAGCGGGAGCGTGCGTGCACCTCGGCGTCGGAGCGATCGACCGATCGGTGGATGGGATGAAGCACCCGAGCGGGTGCGCTGTGCCGGACGACGGCGGCGTCAGGCAGGGAGCGCCGACGGGGGCCCCCGGCGGAACTGCGCGCCGAGGACCGCCGTGGAGACCCGCATGACCAGCGGGGACCGCGGAATGCGGGGCGCACGGCGCTGCGCGGGCCGGGCACGCGGAGCGAGGAGGAGTGCGAGCGGGGCGAGGAACTCGTCGAACAGTGCGAGCAGCATCCCCTCGCCGTGCCGCAGGAAGGCGACGGTGAGGACGGTGGCGCACAGGTGGGCAAGCAGCATCGCCGAACCGGTCCCGGCGCCCGCCGTGTGGGCGGCGTGGGCCGCGCTGTCCGCGGTGCCGAGCACGAGCAGTTCCGCACCCGAGTGCATGCTGCGCACCTCGATCGGGCCTGCGGAGAACACGGTCATGGTGCCGTGGAGGAGCACCTGGGCGAGCGCGACGACGGCGGTCAGGGAGAGGACGCCGAGGCGCCGGCGGGCGAGCATCGCCCCCACCCACAGGGTGAGGACGAAGGCGACGACGACGGCGAGCACGGATCCGGCTCCCCCGGCCCCTGCATGGAAGACGAGGGCGGTGAGCGTCGCGCCGGAGGCGGCGGCCAGTGATCGCCACAGGCGCACGTGCCCGGACATCCGATCGCCTCCTCCTGGCTGTCGCCGTTCCTGCGGGCCGCGGTGGCGAGCGAACGACAGCGCCACCGGGTCGGCGCCATTCTACCAAGCGTAGAAGTGCCTGATCCCGACGGGAGGAGCACGTGCGGATGCACAGCCGGGGAACCGGCCTCGCGCCACGGCAGTCGGGGGGCGACTCCCCAGGTCAGAGGCTCGGGATTGTGATCGCGCGGGCCGTTTCCGACCGGCCGGGAGTAACGATCCCGTAACTCCCCACTGGCGAGCATCGTCCCAGGTGAGAAGGTAATAAGTGGCCAGATTCGCACCTCGGCCACGGGATGGGACCGCTCGCTGAGACAGTCCTGACGACGCCGGTCGATATGGTCGATGAGTCAGAGGTGGAGCACACCCGGGGTCCCCACGCGCTTCTCGCACCGTCTTCCGCGGTCGTCCGCGACGCCCAGCGCAGCACCGAGCGGCCCCGCAGCCGGCACCGGCGAGCTCGCTCCACTGCACGCACCGACAGGAAGGACTCGTCCTCGTGACAGCTGTCCGCGCCTCCCACGTCTACAAGGTTTTCGGCCGCAACGGGAAAGAGGTCGTCCAGGGCCTCAAGGCCGGTAAGACCCGGGACGAGCTCAAGAGGCTCGGCACCGCGGCCGTCATCGACGCGAGCTTCGAGGTCGAGAAGGGCGAGAGCTTCGTCGTCATGGGCCTCTCCGGCTCCGGCAAGTCGACTCTCATCCGGATGATCAACGGCCTGTGGGCCCCCACCGCCGGCACCGTGGAGGTCGCCGGTCAGGACATCTCACGGATGAGCTCCGGCCAGCTGCGCAAGCTCCGCAGCGACAACATCGCAATGGTGTTCCAACACTTCGCGCTCCTGCCCCACCGCACGGTGCGGGAGAACGCGGCATACGCGCTCGAGATCAAGCAGGTCTCGAAGACGCACCGGCTCGAGCGCGCCGACCACTGGCTCCAGGTCGTCGGGCTCGGCGGCTGGGGCGACAAGTATCCCGGCCAGCTCTCCGGCGGCATGCAGCAGCGCGTCGGCCTGGCGCGCGCGCTCGCCGCGGAGACCGACATCCTCCTCATGGACGAGGCGTTCTCCGCACTCGACCCGCTCATCCGGCGCGAGATGCAGGACCAGCTCGTCGAGCTCCAGTCGACCCTCAACAAGACGATCATCTTCATCACCCACGACCTCAACGAGGCGATGTACCTGGGCGACCGGATCGCGGTCATGCGCGACGGCCGCATCGTGCAGATCGGCACGGCCGAGGACATCCTCACCGACCCGACCGATGAGTACGTCGCGAGCTTCGTCCAGGACGTCGACCGCACCCGTGTGCTCACCGCCTCGTCGATCATGCAGAGGCCGACCGCGGTCATCACCGACACCGCCGGGCCGCGCATGGCGATCCGGATGATGGAGGACGTCAAGACCTCGGGCCTGCTCGTCACCACCCGCGACCGGCGGCTCGTCGGCCAGATCAGCGACCGGGCCGCCGTCAACGCCTCGCGCGAGGGCGCCAAGGACCTCCGCAGCGTCATCACCACGGAGAACGTCCTCACTGTGCGACCCGAGACCCCGATGTCGGAGCTGTTCGCCCAGAGCTCCTCCTCCCCCGTGCCGCTGGCCGTGGTCGACGAACAGGACCGTCTCATCGGCGTCGTCCCGCGCATCGCGCTGCTCAACTCGATGGCGAGCGTCAGCCCGTCGACCGGCGAACTGCCGATCACCCGGCTGTCCGACAGCGACACCGGCCAGCAGGCGGAGGCTGATGAGGTGGTCGCGAGTCGGCCGACCGCCGGCGATCCCGCCGGTGCTTCCGCGGTCGGCGGCGCATCCGCAGTCGACTATGCATCCGACTCCGCCCCAGAGGGCGTCTCGGGCGAGGGGCCGAACGACATCGACGATGCCGGACGACCGGGAGCGGCCTCACCGATCGGCGGCACCGCCCCCTTCGTCTTCACTCCCCCGGAGTCGGCCGGCGCGTCCGCATTCGGCGGCGAGTCTCCCGAAGCGGAGCCCCCGACCGGCCCCGATGCCCCCGCACCCACCGACGAGAAGGGAGTCTGAGCCATGGAGTTCGATTTCTTCAACCCGCGCATCCCGTTCGGTCAGTGGATCGAGAGCTTCATCGATTGGTCCACCGAGACCTTCAGCCTCCTGCTGAGCCTCCTCTCCACCGTGCTCGGCGGTCTCTACGACTTCTTCTTCTGGGCGCTGAGCTCGCCGGTGTACCTCATCATGATCGTCGTCCTCGCCGCACTGGCCTGGCTCGCGAGCGGCTGGAAGCTCGCCGTCTTCACCCTCGTCGGCTTCTATCTGATCCGCGCGCTCGACCAGTGGACCAACTCGATGTCGACGCTCGCTCTCGTCATCGTCGCCGTCCTCATCGCAGTCGCGATCTCGATCCCGCTCGGCATCCTCGCCGCCAAGTCGGACATCGTCTCGACGATCCTCAAGCCGGTCCTCGACTTCATGCAGTCGATGCCGGCACTCGCCTACCTCGTGCCGATCATCGTGATCTTCGGCATCGGCCAGGTCCCGGGAGCGATCGCCACGATCATCTTCGCGCTGCCCCCGGGAGTGCGCCTCACCGAGCTGGCGATCCGCCAGGTCGATCCCGAGGTCGTCGAGGCCGGACAGGCGTTCGGCGCCTCGGACGGGCACATCCTCTCCCGGATCCAGCTGCCCCTGGCGATGCCGACGATCATGGCGGGCATCAATCAGGTGATCATGCTCGCCCTGTCGATGGTCGTCCTCGCCGGCATGGCCGGAGCGCAGGGCCTCGGCGGTGCGGTGATCTCCTCGATCAGCTCGCTCAACATCGCTCTCGGTGTCGAGGCCGGGCTCGCCGTCGTCATCATCGCCGTCTACCTCGACCGTGTCACCGCCGCGCTCGGCAACCGCTCCGCCCTCGAGCGGGCTCGATCCGCATGACTCGACCCGGGCACGGGCGCCGACCCCGGTGCTCGCTGCGCGGCTCTTCAGCCCCATCGCACTGACCATCTTCCGATACCAGCATCTGATCCACCGAGGAGGAACCATGAAACTCACCACGATGTCCAAGGTCGGCGGCGTCCTCGCCGCCTCCGTGCTCGCACTCACCGCCTGCGGCGTCTCGAACGAGGGCGGAAATTCCGGAGGAGGCGGAGACGAGACCGCCGCCGGCGGCGGCTCCGAGGTCGACTGGTCCGACTGCACTCCGGGTGAGGAGTCCGCGGACACCAGCTCGATGGAAGCCGATTCGGACACCGACATCACCATCGGCGCCTTCGACGGCTGGGACGAGTCCTTCGCCGCGGCCCACCTCTACAAGTACCTCCTCGAACAGGACGGCTACACCGCCGACGTCCAGTCGTTCCAGGCCGGGCCGGGCTACACCGGCCTCGCCGAGGGCGACATCGACGTCATCCTCGACGGCTGGCTGCCCCTGACCCACGCCGACTACCTCGAGCAGTACGGCGAGGACATCGAGGCGCACGGGTGCTGGTACGACAACGCCAAGCTCACGCTCGCCGTGAACGAGGACTCGCCGGCCCAGTCGATCGCCGACCTCGCGGAGATGGGCGACGAGTACGGCAACCGGATCGTCGGCATCGAGGCGGGCGCAGGCCTGACGAAGACCACCGAGGAGTCCGCCATCCCGACGTACGGCCTCGAGGACTACGAGTTCATCGTGTCGTCGACCCCGGCGATGCTCTCGGAGCTCAAGAAGGCGACCGACAGCGGGGACAACATCCTCGTCACCCTGTGGCGTCCGCACTGGGCCTACGACGCCTTCCCGGTCCGTGACCTCGAAGATCCCGAGGGTGCGATGGGCGAGGCCGAGCTCATCTACAACTTCACCCGCTCCGGATTCAGCGACGACCACCCGAAGGCCGGTCAGCTGCTGAAGAACCTCGTCATCGACGACGAAGCCCTCTCCAGCCTCGAGAACGTCATGTTCTCCGAGGAGAACTACAACGGTGAGGACCTCGACGGTGCCGTGGAGGAGTGGGCCGGCGACAACGCCGAGTTCTTCGAGAACTGGAAGTCGGGCTCGATGGCCGGCTGATCCCGACCCGACCGACGAGGAACGGCCCTGCAGCGTCACGCTGCAGGGCCGTTCCGTGTGCAGGGCCGTTCCGACAGCTGCTCTCCACAGCATCCGGTGGATGAATCCTGCCGCGCGAAACTCTGTTCGAATATACCCTTGCACTGTTCGATTCCATCGGCTAGCATGATTGTATGATTCGAACACATTATTCATTCGATGACGATTGGATCGGAATGCGTAGAGGAAGCGACGGCGATGCTCACTGTGCATGAGCCCACGGGCTACCGCAGCCGCCACACGCGTCCTTCACCGGCGCTGGTCTCCGAATCGGACCTCAGCGCGATCACCGCAGGCTTTCCCGAGGTCCTCGAATCGATCACCGCCATCACCCGCCTCGCGGCCGACATCCGGGCGCACGCCCGCAGCCTCAGCGCGTCGGACATGCTCGCCGGTCTGCGTGGGATCGAGGACCTGCGTCGCCGCCTCGATGGCCTGTCGGCCGAACTCACCGCCCAGTTCTCCCGTGAATCCGATACCGCTGCCTATGGCGCGCGCAGCACTCGCTCGCTGCTGCGGGAGAAGCTGCGCATCTCCGGCGGGGAGGCGCAGAGGCGGCTGCGACTGTCGGAGGCAGTCGGTTCGCGTACGAGCCTGACCGGGGAGAGCATGGAACCGGAGATGCCCGCACTCGCCGAAGGCATCCACTCCGGCACCTTCTCCGCCTGCCAGGTCACCGGTGCCGCCCGGGTCGCACACGAACTGCCGTCGACGGTGTGGGAAGCCGAAGCTCCGACGATCGACCGGCTGTTCGCCGAGAACCTCAACACGGTGCAGGTCGCCGACATCCCCACCCTCAGCCGACGGGTGCTCGATCGCCTCGATCCGGATGGGGAGATGCCGAGCGAGCGCACGCACCCCGACCGCTACCACGTGACGCTGTCCTCGCGGAAGAACGGCGACTGGTCGCTCACCGGACTGCTCACTCCCGCGACCGGCACCGCCCTGCACGCACTGCTCACCGACCGGTCCGCCGACCGCGCGGACCAGCGCTCAGGGGATCCGCGATCAGGCACGCCAGGATCGATTGACGCGGGCTCCTGCGAAACCTCACCCCCGAGCGGTGGTGACGGAGCCTCACCCCCGAGCGGTGGTGACGGAACGACCGCAGACATCCCTCCGCGCACAGCAGAAGCAGCAGATTCACCCGCCGGATGGAGCTTCCTCACTCCATCGGCCACGGGTGTCACGCGGGACGGAGAGCCGGCCCATCATCATGTGGAGCCTGATCGCCGCCCCGACGGCGTCCGCCGGCACGAGCGCTTCTCACAGCTCATGACCTCCGTCGCCCGTGATCGCACGCAGCACGGCCCCGGGTTCGCTCTCATCGTCAGCGCGACAGCAGAGCAGATGGCCCGGGGCCGCGGAGAGGTCGAGACCCAGGCCGGGACCCCGATCCGGCTCGAGGATCTGCTCGCGCTGTCAGCCGGCGGTCAATTCTTCTACCACTCGACCAAGCCGGGCACCGAGAAGGTCGAGATGCGCACCGAGAACCGCTTCGCGAACAAGAAGCAGATGGTCTGCCTCACCGCACGCGACCACGGGTGCACCTTCCCCGACTGCGACATGCCCGCCGGCTGGTGCGACGCCCACCACATCGTTCCCCACGCCCGCGGAGGGCCGACCGACACCGAGAACCTCACCCTCGTCTGCGCCTTCCACCACCACCAGCACGAGCGATGGGGCTGGGAGGCCGTGATGATCGACGGGCTGCCCGCCTGGCGCCCGCCGGGATATCTCGATGCCTTCCGCGAACCGGTCTTCCACTCCCGCTTCCGCGCTCGGCTCCTCGAGCTCCCCGCCGCACTCGTCAGCACCCCGTCCGGAGCGAACGGCAGAGAGGAAGCACGCCGACGATCATGGGACGACGATGTGCCGCCGTTCTGAGAGCGTGGGGTCGCTCAGCTCTGTGCGCGTGCGGTCCCTCAGATCTGAGAGCGGGTGTCACTCAGTCCTGAGCGCGTGCGGTCGCTCAAGGCGCGGGCCGGTCGCTCAAGGAGACAGAGCGTCACATCCGCAGCCAGACGTCGGCGACGTCCTTGATCATCGCGCCGGACTCCTCGGCGTCGGAGAGCCACTCGACCGGCGTACCGGAAAGATCGCGGGTGCCATCGGCGAGGACGATCACATCGAAGTTGCACGCCAGCGCCGCCATCGCGGTGTGACGGATGGCCTCCTGGACGTCGACGCCGCCGATGATGATCCGGTCGACCGCGAGGTCATGGAGACCCGCCGCCAGATCATCGACACCGTCGAATGCATCGGCGGACTCCGACACCAGGCCCAGGTCGTCCCCGACCTCGAACACCGACTCCGGCAGCTCCGGGGCGCCCGGCGCCACGGGTGCCGACACGAACACCACGACCCCGCCGGTGGCCCGTGCACGGGAGATCAGATCAGCGATGACCTCGGTGATGCCCGTCGCCTCCGCGCGCGTCTCCTCCGTGTTCATCACCATGAGTGCGTCCATGGGATTAGCATGCCATAGTGAGGCATCACCCGATCGGCGCGGACATTCGGCCCCATCCCGGGGCGGCGGACACGCGGATCCACGCTCGACCGAGCGGCACACGAGGAGGCACAGGATGTCCGACCCGAGCGACGAGGCGCCTCCCGGTCCCGGCGGAATGCCGGGCGGCTCCGCGCCGGGTGAGCCACCTCGACGCCCCGACACCGCCTCGACCTCCGGCACCTTCGTCCTCTACACCGACGGCGAGGACTCGACTCACCTCTCCACGATCACCGAGGCCGCCGATGCGCTCGCCGCGGCACCCGCCAACCCCGACGCCCCGCCGTTCCTGTGGATCGACATGCTCCGACCCACCGACGCCGAGCTCGCCGAGCTCGCCGCACGCTTCGACCTCCACCCGCTGGCCGTCGAGGACGCCGTGGAAGCCCATCAGCGCCCCAAGTACGAGCGCTACGGCTCCACCGACTTCATGGTCCTGCGCCCGGCGGCGCCTTGGCCCGGACGCCGACCTGCGCACTCCCCCGTGAACCGGTTCGCCGAGGCGCCCGCTGTCGACTCCGGCCCCGCCGAGCCCCGGTCGTCAGCCGCCCTGACGACCGCGCACGCCGCCCCGCGGGCCCCGCACACCCCGGAGGCCGCGGAAGCCGACGCCGCAGGGCTCGACCGCACAGCCCCGGAGGAGGCCGAGATCACCGAGGTCGTGATCGGCGAGCTCCACATCTTCCTCGGCACCGACTTCATCATCGTCGTCCGGCACACTCCCGCCTTCGACATCGACGCCGTGAGGACCGTGTTCGAGGACGACCCGCGCTTCCTCGACCACGCCCAGTTCTCCGCGCTCTACCGGATCATGGACCGGGTGGTCGACGACTACGACCCTCTGCTCATCTCTCTCGAGGATCGCGCGGACGGTCTCGAGGAGCAGCTCTTCGGCACCGGCCCCATCCCCTCTCAGCAGGTGTACCGGCTGTCCCGCGAGCTCATCGAGCTCGAGCGCGCGGTGAGTCCCCTGTCCCCGCTCATGTCCGCCGTCTCCACCGTCCTCGAGCAACACACCGCTCCTCCGGACCTCGCCCGCGGGCTGCGCGACGTCGCCGACCACGTCCACAGCGCCACCGAGCGCATCGAGCGGCTCCGCCAGCTCCTCCGGGAGATCTTCACGGTCAACTCGACCCTGATCTCCGAGCGCCAGAACGAGGACATGCGCCGCATGAACGAGCTCTCGATCACCCAGAACGAGCACATGAAGAAGATCTCGGCGTGGGCCGGCATCCTCTTCTTCCCGTCCCTCGTCGCCGGCGTCTACGGCATGAACTTCCAGCACATGCCGGAGCTCCACTGGCTCATGGGATACCCGTTCTCGCTCGCGATCATGGTGGCCGGCTGCGCGATCTTCTATGTCATCTTCAAACGCGTCGACTGGCTCTGAGCACCGGCCCGCCCGTCGACGACTGCCGCGCGACGGCGCGGACCTTCCGGCGGCGCTAACCTAGCGGCGACGCTAACCTACCGACGGCGCCGTGCGCCCCGTCTCACCGGTAGCCGAGCCCGTCCCGCGCCTGCTCACGGAGGGCATCCACCGTGCGTGCGATGAGCGGACGCTCCCGCGCACCCCGACGGATCGCGGCGACCACCCGTCGGTGGGGTGCCGCCGGGCCGGCGACGGGGGCCCGGACCACCCGGTAGTCGCTCGAGATCCGCGCCAGCCGCGGGACCAGCCCGATCCCCAGACCCTTCTCGATGAGCGTCGCCTCGGTGTCCCACTCAGCAACTTCGTGCGCCACCCGGGGTGTCGTCCCGGCGGCCGTGAATGCCGCGATGAACAGGGCTCGGTACGGAGTCCCCGGTCGCGCCGCGATCCACGGCTCCTCACCGACCTCCTCGAGGGAGATCGACTCCCGCCCGGCCAGGCGGTGGTCCGCCGGCAGCATGATGTCGAGCGGATCATCGAGGAGCGCGATCCGCTCGTAGCGGGGATCGCCGGCCCCGGCGCTGGCCTGCATCGACACGACGATCGCCAGGTCGAGGCGGTCGGCGAGCAGGAGGTCGAAGCAGCGCTGCGGGTCCGCCTCGACGATGGAGATCCCCAGCCCGGGGGCCTCGGCCCGCAGCCGCACTGCGACCGGCGCGAGCAGCGCCGCCGTGGCTGTCGACATGCCGCCGAGCCGCAGCTGCTCCGCCTCCGCTCCGCCATCCGCGGCGAGGGCTGCACGCACGCCCTCCCAGTGCGTGAACAGGCCGTCGGACTCCTCGACGAGCCGCCTGCCGGCCGAGGTGAGCCTCAGCCCGCGTCCGTCCTTGTCGACGAGTCGCAGTCCGAGATCCGCCTGCAGCCCTCTGAGCTGGGCGGACACTGCCGACGGGGAGTAGTCGAGTGCCTCGGCGGCAGCCGTCACCGACCCGCAGGCGGCGAAAGTGCGGAGCACGGTGAGCCGATGATCGATCATCCACCTATTCTGCACGATACTGTCGATTTTCTTGCGCTTTTATTCGTCACTCACCGCTCGTACGCTGAGAGGACATGAGGATTCCGGGGCCGCCCCGGAGCCTTTCGGCCCCATCGCCGTGGAGCACAGATCATGACACTCGACTCGGTCCAGCACACCTCGGCAGCCCCGGCCCGCCGAGCCGCTCCCCCATCTCCCGCCGTGGGAGACGCCGCGTCCCCCGAGCGGCTCCGCACCCTCATCGACCGGCGTCGCCGGTGGACAGCGCTCGAATCGCCCTTCTACTCCGACCCGGCGATCTTCGCCCACGACATCGCCGGGATCTTCGATCGTCACTGGTTCTTCGCCGCCTCGGTCGCGGAGATCCCCGAGCCCGGCGACTTCGTCACCATCGACGTCGGCAGCCGCTCCATCATCCTCATCCGCGACGACGACGGCGGGGTGAATGCGCTGCGCAACGTCTGCCGCCACCGCGGCGCCCGCGTGCTCACCGAGCCCAGCGGAAGCGTCGGCAACCTCGTGTGCGCCTACCACTCGTGGACCTACGGCCGCGACGGCTCGCTCATCCACGCCGCCGCGGCAGGTGCGGACTTCGACCCGGGCTGCTTCGGTCTCCGCAAGGTCCACAGCATGACGGTCGCAGGCCTGGTCTTCCTCTGCCTCGCCCCCGAACCACCCGCCGACTTCGCCGCGGTCGCCGAGATCTTCGCCCCCTTCGTCGAACCGCACGACATCCCCCGGACGAAGGTCGCCTTCCAGCAGGAGATCGTCGAGGAGGGCAACTGGAAGCTCGTCATGGAGAACAACCGCGAGTGCTACCACTGCGACGGCCACCCCGAGCTCGCCTGCTCCTACTTCACCACCTGGGGCCTGGAGGAGCACGAGGTGCCCGAGCACCAGATCGACACCTGGCACCGCTCGGTGCTCGCCGACCACGAGCTGCGCGATCGCTGCGAGCGCTACGGCATCCCCTGGCAGGTGTACGACGCCCCGGATTCCCGCGAGGCCGGGATCCGGATGGGCCGCGATGCACTCGACGGGGACGGCGAGTCCTTCTCCGCGACCGGCCGGAGACTGAGCGAGAAGCTGCTCGGCGACCTGCCGGACTTCCGACTCGGCGACGGTTCGCTCCACCTCCAGCCCAACAGCTGGTTCCACCTGCTCGCCGACCACGTCATCACCTTCGCCGCATTCCCCATGAGCGAGAACCGCACCCTCGTGCGCACCACCTGGCTCGTCGCCGACGACGCCGTCGACGGGGTCGACTACCGCGCCGAGGACCTCACCCACGTATGGCGGCAGACGAACATCCAGGATGCCGGCTTCGTGGGTCTGACCCAGCGCGGCGTCACCGATCCCGGCTACGTCCCGGGCCCCTACACCCCGACCGAGCACCAGGTCGAGGCCTTCGTCAACTGGTACACGATGCGCATGCAGGAGTACATCCGATGACCGCAGAGACGCAGCTCCATCCCCATTCCGGATTCGCCGACACGGCCGCGGAGGACTTCCCCCGTGATGACGCGGGACGAGAGCACCGTGCCCTCGCCGAGGCGTCGGCGGACATGGCCACCGGGCCGGCGCTGCCCCAGGAGCACGTGTGGTGGCGGACCATCGGCCCCCGGTCCCCGGCGCGGCGCGGTGTGCGGATGCCGTGGGTCGCCGACCCGTCACAGCGGGCCGACCGGACGGCGTCCGCGGAATCACCCGGGCTCGAGGCCGCGGCCGAGGCCGTGATCGCACGCACCCCGGCACCCATGCACGCCCACGAGTTCGACATCGAATGCCTCGCCGTCACCCCGGAGACGCCCGAGATCATGAGCTTCACCTTCCGGCGCCGCGACGGCCGGCCGCTCGGGTTCCGGCCCGGGCAGTACCTCAATGTCGTCTTCCCCACCGACGCCGGACCGCGGGAGCGGAACTACTCCCTGTCGTCGTCCCCGACCGACCCCGCAGCCTTCCGGCTGAGCATCAAGCGGGAGGATTCCGGCACGGTGTCCCGCTGGGCCCACCACCACGTGCGCCCCGGCACCGTGCTCGAGGCGCTCGGACCGCTCGGCGGCTTCCACCTGCCGGACTTCGACCGGCGCGCCCGCTACCTCCTGCTCGCCGCCGGGGTCGGCGTCACCCCGCTCATCTCGATGGCGCGCACCCTCCACGCGCTCGACGGCAGCGCCGACGTCGTCGTCCTCCACCACGCGAGCACACCGCGCGACTTCGCCTTCGCCCGCGAGCTCCGCATCCTCGACGAGACCGATCCGCGGTTCACCGTCCGCTTCAGCCTCGGCGACCGGCCCAGCTCGGACTGGCGGGGGCTCACCGGCCGGCTCAGCGCGGACGCCCTCGGCGCGCTCGTCCCCGACGCCTGCGGCCGGATGGTGTTCGCCTGCGGGCCCCCGGACTACCTGGCGCGGGCCCGCGCGGTTCTCGCGAAGCTCGGCGTCTCCCCCGTCTCCTTCTTCACCGAGACCTTCGATGACACGACCACTATCGCGGGCACGGGGATCATGGATCTCACCGGAGCCGGTGACGGGCCGCGGGCCGGGGAGCGCACGCCACGCGATGGCGGCGCGAGGCCTGCCGGCGGCGCGCTCACCCGCGATGCCGCGCCCGCCGCGGCCTCGCCTCAGCGCGACAGCGCGGATACCCGCCCGTGGGTCACCTTCGCCCGGACGGGCACCTCGGCCCCGGTCGAGGACGGGGACACGCTGCTGAGCGCCGGCCGGCGGGCCGGCGTCCCCCTCCGATCGAACTGCGCCTCCGGCATGTGCGGCACCTGCAAGGTCGGCCTGCTCTCCGGGCCGGTGGAGATGAAGCACGCCGGCGGCATCCGACAGCGTGAGATCGACGCCGGCACGATCCTCCTGTGCTGCTCGACCCCGGACGGCGACGTCGTCGTCGACGCCTGAGCCCCGGCTCGCACAGGGCCGGCCGGTCTCAGACCTGCACCACCGGCTGCACACCGCCGGGTTCCGCATATCATCGGGAGTACGAGGCGACGCAGTCCGCGCGCCCCGCCGCTCCGATCGCAGAGGATCCGCATGACCACCGAGAACGTCCGCCGCGCCCTCGCTTCCGGCGACCTGTCCCTGGGCACCTTCGTCATCGAGTTCGCGACCGAGGGCATCGGCGCTCTCACCACCCGCGCCGGAGCGGACTGGGTGCTCTACGACCTCGAGCACACCGGCTGGTCCCTCGACCGGATCCGCCCCGCCCTGGCGGTGTCCCGCCGGGAGGAGATCGCCTCGTTCGTGCGCGTCATCGGCACCGCCCAGCACCTGGTGTCCGGCGCCCTCGACGCCGGGGCCGAAGGGATCATGGTCCCCTACGTCAACTCCGCGGAGCAGGCCGCGGCCGTGGTGTCGTGGATGAAGTACCCGCCGCTCGGCGTGCGCGGCTCCGCGATGGGCATCGCCCACGATCTCTACACCGGCGGCAAGCCCGGCACCAAGCAGGCCGCAGCCAACGAGTTCACCCTCTTCCTCCCGCAGATCGAGACCCCGGAGGCCGTCGCCCACGCTCGTGCGATCGCCGCGGTCGACGGCGTCGACGTGCTGTTCGTCGGCCCGATGGATCTGAGCACCAACCTCGGCGCGCCCGGCGACTTCACCACGGTGGAGTTCCGCGATGCCCTGGCACGGGTGGGCGAGGCCGCGCGCTCCGCGGGCAAGGCCGCGGGCATCTTCTCCGTCGACGACGAGCTCACCCGCGCGGCGATCACCGAGGGGTTCCAGGTGATCTCCCACACCGCCGACTTCGCGATCTACCAGAGTGCCCTGCGCTCCCAGCTCACCGCCATGCGGTCCTGGGCCTCCGACTCCGGGGAGTGACCTCCCGGTCGGGGTGGGCGGCTGCGGAGCGGCCGCCTCCAGGGTGATCGCTCGGCCGACATCATCGATTGCGGAGTGGCCTTCTGCGGCACCGCCGGCTGCGCGGGTGACCGCTCAGCCGGCCCAGTCGGGCATCGGCACGAACCGGCCGTCGACCTCGACGAAGTCCGCCGCCGGCTGCAGCCGGTGCTGGCCCGCGACGTCCTCGGTGGGCGCGGTCGCTGCGTACTTGAGCGTGAACAGGCGACCCTCGGCGGTATAGGCGATGTCGGCACCGTAGAGCATCGTCTGAGAGGTCCCGGCGAAGATCTCCCGCGGAGACATGTCGACCTGGTAGCTCCAGAAGTAGCCGTTGCCGAACTGCCCCTTCCGCTCGGCGATCTTGGTCGTCCCCGCCTCCTGATAGCCGTAGCTGCGAGTCGTCTCGATGTGCTCGGCCGCGGTCTCGCTCAACACCGAATCCGAGCAGTAGATCGAGATCGTCGGGTCGTCGAGCGCGGCGGTGCCCTCGACGAAGGTCACGTAGTCGCCGGCGGAGGAGCCGACGGAGAACCCGTCGGGGACCGCGACCCGCATCGGGACCCCGCACCCCTCGGAGAACGGCACGTCGACGAGCTGGTAGCCGTCGGCAAGAGCCGGTCCGGTCTCCGTGGGCGTCGGGGTGGGGCCGGCGGTCTGTGCCACGCGCACCCCCATCACGCCGCCGCCCTCCTCGGAGGTGCGGACCTGGAAGGCTCCGCAGCCGGCCAGCAGAACGGCCGCGCCGGCGGCGCACAGGGCCTGGATGCGCCGGCGCATCAGTGCCGGGGCTCCGAGCCCGAGGTGGTGTCCCGCGGAGGCTCGTCGCCCTCACCGGAAGGGGCCTGCTGGGCCTGCCGGGACGGAGCCGCACCGCGCTCATGGGCCACCGGGCCGCCCTGCTGAGGCGCGGAGCCGTACTGCTGTGGCGCGGAGCCGTAGTGGTGAGGAGCGGAGCCGTAATGCTGGGGAGCGGGCGCCGGTCGTTCCATGGGAGCCCGGTCCATCGCCCGCTGCTCCGACCCGCCCTGCTGATACGGCTGCGCCGCAGGTGCCTGCTGGTACGGCTGGGCCTGGCCCGGGCCGCCCGGGCCCACCGGCCCCGAGCCGTACTGCTGGGGGCCTGAACCGACGTTCTGAGGTCCCGAGCCGTACTGCTGCGGCACCGAACCGACATTCTGCTGGCCCGGCCCGAGGTCCTGCGGCCCCGGCGCGTGCTGCTGCGGTCCCGACCCCATCGGCTGCGGGGGCGGCGCGGCCGGCCGCGGCGGCTTGAAGTGCTGGTAGGGACCCGAGTCGAACGGCACCTGATCGCCGAAGGTCTCGCCGGTCGCGGAATCGTGGAGCTCGCCGTTGACCCGCTGCAGGCGACGCTTCGAGGTGCGCCTCGGGGTGCCGAGGATGCGTCCGTCGAGCTCGGCCTCGGAGGGCTGACGCGGCGGCAGGAATCCGCCGGCGCCCCCGCCGCGGCTGCTGTCGTTGAACGGTTGCACCGGGGCAGACGCCGCGGCGGCCTGCGCCCCGTCGTCGTGGGGCGCGCCGGGTGCCTGTGCGTCGCCGAGCACCGGGAGCACGAGCCGCACCGAGGTGCCCACGCCCTCCTGGCTGAACAGCTCGACCGATCCGCCGTGCCGG
This sequence comes from Brevibacterium sp. NPDC049920, assembly GCF_040656435.1. NCBI lineage: Bacteria > Bacillati > Actinomycetota > Actinomycetes > Micrococcales > Brevibacteriaceae > Brevibacterium > Brevibacterium sp. NPDC049920. Next base: position 200,504 of record NZ_JBFAMF010000004.1, on the reverse strand, counting down.
GCGATGATCGAGCGGACGAGCGACAGGCCCATGCCGGAGCCGGCCACGGAGCGCACGCGCTTGCCGCGTGACAGCTCGTCCCACACGGTGTCCTGCTCATCGGACGGGATGCCCTGCCCGGTGTCGGCGACCTCGACGACCACCCAGCGGTGGTTGCGGATGATCTGCTCGTTGGCGCGGAGCTCGACGACGTCGGTGTCCGCGGAGTACTTGATCGCGTTGCCGAGCAGGTTGAGGATCGCCGACAGCAGCAGGTCCTCCTCGCCGGCGACATCGGGCAGCTTCCACGGGGCGCGGGCGACCGTCGCGACGATCATCCGGTCCTCGGCGCCGGGTGCGGTGCGCGCATCCTCGACAGCCTGGTGGATAAGTCGATCCATGTCGACGCGGGTGAACTCGATCGTGCGGGACTCGACATCGGCGAGCTTGCGCAGATCGGCGAGCAGGCGCGCGACCCGGCGGGCCGAGGTGTCGATCTGGCGCACGACGGGCGCGATCTCGTCCGGGTTCGGGCTGTCGTCACGGATCATCTCCCGCACCGTCGCCGCGGAGGTGCGCAGCGCGGTGAGCGGGTTCTTGAGCTCGTGGTCGAGGCGGATGAGCATCCGATTGCGGCGGGTGAGTGCGTCCCGCTCCGCCGTCCGCCGGTTCTCCGCCACCAGCCGCGCTTCGCGCCGCTGCAGCCAGCGCCACGCGAGGTAGGCCGCGCCGGCGAGCAGCAGCAGACCGACGAGCAGGAGGACGAGGAAGAGCCAGATCCGGATCTCGAAGACGAGGAAGGTGTTCATCGGCCGCCCAGATCGTTGGCGCCGCGCACCTCGGCGACGAACCGGTAGCCGCGGCCCTGGACGGTCGCGATCCACCGCGGGTTCGCCGCGTCCTCGCCGAGCACGCGTCGCAGCTCGGCGACGCGGGAGTCGACGGCGCGGGTGCCGACGGCATCGTCGAAGCCCCACAGCACCTCGAGCAGGCGGGTGCGCTCGATGAGCTCGTCCTGGTGCACCATGAGGTACTCGAGCAGCGTGAAACCCTTGGGGGTGATGACGAGGTTGCGGTCGTTGATCCATGCGCGGCGGCCCACCCGGTCGAGCTTGAGCCCGAACGTCGAGATCAGCACCGGGGCGTTCGCCAGCGGCGGCCCGTCCTGACGGGTCCGGCGCAGCACCGCGCGGATCCGGGCGATGAGCTCGTGCGGGTCGAAGGGCTTGTTGAGGTAGTCGTCGGCGCCCTCCTCGAGCGCCATCGCCCGCTCCACCGCCTCGCCCACCTGGGTGAGCAGCAGCACCGGGACCCAGTTCTCCTCGCTGCGCAGCGTGCGCAGCACCTCGCGGCCGTCCGCACCGGGCATGAGCACGTCGAGGACGCACACGTCGGGCTGATGGCGGCGGATCTCATCGAGGGCGAGCTTGCCGTCCGGGGCGCTGATCACCCGGAATCCCGAGCGGCTGAGGAAGGGCACCACCGCGCCCAGCACATCGGGCTCGTCGTCGGCGACGAGGACGAGCGGTCGATCGTCCTGGGCGAAAGCTGAGGTCATGTCTGCGAGTCCTTCGGCACTGTGCGGGCGGTGCGCTGTGCGGAATCCCGCGCCTCGGCACGGGCGACGGCGTCCGCCAATTCATCTCGGTACAGCATAGATCGGCGCAGCCGTTTCGTGCGATAGCCCGCGCGGCCCACCATGTGAGTGCCCACCGGGGTGGTCATCATCTGGAAGGTCACGACGAGGAACATCGTGGTGATCGGCCCCCAGTGCGGGATCTGGATCGCGATCGCGAACATCATGAGGATGAGGCCGAGGATCTGCGGCTTCGACGCCGCGTGGAGCCGGCTCATGAGGTCGGGGAAGCGGACGAGGCCGATCGCCGCAGCGAGCGACAGCGCGGCTCCCGCGCAGATGAAGACCAGGGTGACGATGTCGGCGATCATGACCGCCCCTCCTCCTCGTCGTCGCCGAACAGGGGTCCGACGGAGTGCTCGGTGGCGCGGTGCTCAGTGGCGCGGTGCTCGACAGGTGAGTGCTCGTCGGTGGGCGCCGCGGCGGGTGCGGCGCTGCTCGGCTCGATGCCGATCTCCGCATCGGCGTTCTTCGCCGCGGAGTCGCGCACCGCCTCATCGACGAGATCCTCCTCGTCGGGGCCGGCCGCGGGGTGCTCCTGCTCGGACGGCGCCTGCCCCTGCCCGGGCCCTGCGCCCTCGGGCGCGGTTCGCGCCTCGCCCTCCTCGGGCGATCGCTCGCGCTGCTCGGGCAGCGTGCGGATCGGCTCCTCCTCGCCCGTCACCGCCGGGCCGGCGACGTCCCCCGCGGGCCCCGGATGGTGGTCACGGGCGGCTCCGGCGGCCACCATTCCGTCGTCGGGACCGCCGGCCGGCGACGCCGCCCCACCTGCCGAGGTGCTGGCCGCGGTGCGCGCGGCGCGCGGGATCGCGCCGTCCGCGGCCACCTCGTCGTCCGCCTCGTCCATCTCCTCGAACACCGACGACCCGATGACCGGGGCGGAGGTCTCCGAGCGGGACACGTAGCGCGACACGCTCACCGAGCCGAGGAAGCCCAGGCACGACAGCGCGAGCAGCACCGGCAGCAGATCGACGCGACCGGTCACTGCGACGTACCCGCCGAATCCGCACATCAGCGTCGCGAGCAGCACATCCGAGGCCATCATCCGGTCGAGGATCGATGGGCCCCTGATGATCTTGAACACCGCGATGAGCATCGCGACGAAGAAGACGACGCCGATGATCGGTCCGGCGATCCGGAGGATGTCAGGATCGACGATCGGCGTGGACGAGAGCCCGGTCATCGGTCGGCCTCCTTGCCCGCAGGTCGGATCGTGCGCTGTGCGAGGACCGGCTTCCGGCCGTTCTCCACCCGCCACTCGTTGAGCGCGGTGAGGTCGTGGGCGGAGCCGAAGGTCGCGATGAGCAGGTGCTCGATCCGGTAGATCTGCTCGCGCGCCTTCTCGATCGCCTCCTCCGTCGAGCAGTCGAGGACGTGGACGTAGATCACCGAGTGCGGCCGGTCGACCTCGATGCAGATCGAGCCGGGGATGAGCCCGAGCACCACGGAGACCGCGGTGATGAGGAGATCGGAGCGCGTGTGGAGGTCGAGCTCGATGACGCTGCCGGCGCGCACCCCCCGGCGGCGCACGGCCGACCAGCTGACGTGGACGGAGGCGATGATCATCGAGGCGGTGAACCAGAGGATGAACTGGACGGCGTAGAAGGGGTTGAACCGGCCCGAGAGCTCGACCGGCGGCAGGTAGAACCAGCGCGTGACGAGGATCCCGAGCACCAGCCCGGTGACGATGTTGAGTACGGTGAACTGGTCCCACAGCATGATCCACAGCGCGCACAGCACGAGCACGAGCAGGGCCTGCTGGAGGATGGAGCGGCGCGCCTTCGACCGCTTGGTCGTCATGATCCGTCCTCCTCTCCGAGCACCGAGGACACATAGGTCGACGGGCTCCGGAGATTCTCCGCGGCCCGCGCGCTGATGTCCCAGAGATTGCCGGCGAACACCGTGACGAGCACGCTCACCGCGACCATCACCGTGGCCGAGCCGATCATCGTGCGCGGCATCGTCTGCGTGCTGCGCCAGCTGCGGCCGTCGGCGACGGCCTCCTTGCGCTCCTCGAACTCCTCGACGAGCTCCGGGGTGGGCTCCTCGGTGTCGTCCGGGTCCCGCCAGAAGGCGAGGTTCCACGTCTTGCCGATGACGTAGAGCGTGAGCAGCGAGGTCAGCGCGCCGGCGCCGATGAGCACGAAGATCAGCCAGTCGCGGGTCTCGAACCCGGCCTGGAACAGCGCGGCCTTGCCGATGAACCCGGAGAACGGTGGGATCCCGGCGAGGTTGAGCGCGGGGATGAAGAACAGCAGGGACAGGCCCGGGGCGAGCACGGCGAGGCCGCCGAGCTTGCGGATCGAGGTGGTGCCGTTGCGCTGCTCGACGAGACCGATGGCGAGGAACAGCGCGGTCTGCACGATGATGTGGTGCACGGTGTAGAAGATCGCCGCGGTCAGACCTTCGACCGTCCCCATCGCCACGCCGAAGATCATGTAGCCGATGTGCGAGATCAGGGTGAAGGACAGGAGTCGCTTGATCTCCGACTGCGCGACGGCGCCGAGGATCCCGACGAGCATGGTGAGCGCGGCGACGACGAGCAGCGGGGTGCGCAGGTTCGATTCGGCGAAGAGCACCGTCTCGGTGCGGATGATCGCGTAGATGCCGACCTTGGTGAGCAGGCCGGCGAACACCGCGGTGACCGGAGCGGGTGCGGTCGGGTAGGAGTCGGGCAGCCAGAACGCGAGTGGGAACACCGCGGCCTTGATCCCGAACGCGATGAGCAGCGTGATGTGGAGGATCATCTGGATGTCGGGCGGCAGCTCGCCGATCCGCACCGACAGCTGCGCGATGTTCACGGTGCCGGTCGCCGCGTAGACGAGCCCGATCCCCATGAGGAAGATCAGCGAGGACACGAGCGAGATGACGATGTAGGTCACCCCGGCGCGGATCCGCTGCGCCGTGGCGCCCAGGGTGAGGAGCACGTACGAGGCGCCGAGCAGCATCTCGAAGCCGACGTAGAGGTTGAACAGATCGCCGGCGATGAAGGCCGCGGCGACACCGGCGCAGAGGATGAGGTACGTCGGGTTGAATACGCTCACCGGCGTCTCGTTCGCGGTGTCGGCCATCTCCTGGCCCACCGCGTAGAGGAGCACGAGCAGGGTGACGATCGCGGACACGACGAGCATGACCGCGCTGAGCCGGTCGACGGCGAGCGCGATACCGAAGGGCAGCTCCCAGCCGCCGACCGCGACCACCTGCGTGCCGCGGGCGTCGACGCCGAACAGGAGCACGAGGTCGATCGCGAGCACGATCGCGAGCGTGATGACGGTGACGGCGGTCTGGCCCCGCCGGCGTCCGGACAGCATGAGGGTGATGCCGGCCCCGATGAGCGGCAGGACCACGGGCAGGGGCACGAGGACGGCGAGCATCAGGTGTCCCTCCCGGTCTGATCGGAGTCGGTGCGGCGGTCGGCGGCGCCCGGTTCGTCCGAGCCGGCCTCGCGGGAGCCGGGTTCACCGGAGTCGGTCCGACGGGAACCGGCCCGCGCCTCGGCCCCGGTGTCGGAGCCGCCCTCGGCCCGCGCCTCGGCCCGGTCCTCCGCCCGGTCCTCCGCCCGGCGCTCGACCGGCGAGCCGTCCTCGTCCAGGTCGAGCGCCCCGGCGATCGGGGTCTGGGCCTCGTCGCCGAACTCGGTGTCGTCGTACTCCCCGCTCGTGCCCGCCTCGTCGCCGGAGCCGCGGCCCTTGGCGAGCGCGATCCGCACGTCCTCGATGTCGTCCTCGAGGTTCTCGTTGCGGACCAGGCGCCAGGAGCGGTAGATCATCGCGAGCAGGAACGCCGACAGCGCGAAGGTGATGACGATCGCGGTGAGCACGAGCGCATGCGGCAGCGGGTCGTTCATCCCGTCGGTGGTGAGGTTCTCCCCGTCGGTGAGAGGCGGCCGCCCCGGAGGGCCGGCGGTGAGGATGATGAGCATGTTCACCGCGTTGCCCATGAGCAGGAAGCCCAGCAGCACACGGGTGAGCGAGCGGTCGAGCATGAGGTAGAGGCCGCAGGCGAACATCACGCCCATGGCGAGCAGCATCACGAAAGAGGTCGTCACAGTCGGCTCCCCCCTGCCGGCCCGTCGACCTCGACGTCGTCCATGCGGCCGAGGATCGCGTGGAGCTCGGTGGTGTCCGGCCCGGCGTGCTCGTCGCGGGAGAGCGATTCCGCCAGGCGCTCCTCGTCCGCCTCCTGGTGGCGGTCGACCCCCGCGCCGAGGCTGCGGAGGATGTCGAGCATGAGGCCGACGACGACGAAGTAGACCCCGATGTCGAAGATCGTCGAGGTGCCGAACGACACGTAGCCGAGCACCGGCAGCTCGGTGCTCCAGTAGGCGGACTCGAAGAATACGCTCCCCCAGAGGAAGCCGCCGAGCGAGGTGCCGGCGGCGAGCGCGAGCCCGAGGCCGAGGAGCAGGCCGGCGTCGATCGGGGCCGCCTCCGCGAGCTCGTGGCGACCGGCGGCCAGGTAGCGGGCGACGAGCGCCATACCGGCGACGAGGCCGGCGGCGAATCCGCCGCCGGGCAGGTTGTGGCCGGCGAACAGGAGGTAGACGGAGAACACGAGGATGGGGTGGAACAGCAGGCGGACGAGCACCTCGAGGAGGATCGAGCGGTTCTTCGGGGCGAGCGCGCGCCCGGCGAGCAGCCAGGCGCTGCGCTTGGTGTCGGTGCTCGGGCCGTCGTCGGTGGTGCGCATGGGCGAGAACAGCTCGTCCTCGACGGGCCGGTGGCGCGCGGCGAAGCTGTCCGGCCGGTGGCTCTGGAAGCGCTGCAGGCGACCCTCCCGTCCGCGCACGAAGATCAGGCTCGCCACGCCGGTGGCGGCCGCGACGACGACGGACAGCTCGCCGAGGGTGTCCCAGGCGCGGATGTCGACGAGGGTGACGTTGACGACGTTCTTGCCGTGGCCGTACTCGTAGGCGAGGAAGGGGAACGCCTCGGAGATCGGAGCGGCGGTGCGGGCGCCGAGCGCGACGAAGGCGACGAGCATCATCATGATCCCGAACACCGCGGCGATGAGGCCGCGCAGGGACGGGGAGAGGCGGCCCGAGGAGTTGCCGATCCGGGCCGGCAGGCGACGGAGCACGAGGACGAACACGACGATCGTGATGGTCTCGACGAGCACCTGGGTGAGCGCGAGGTCCGGCGCGCCCTGGAGCGCGAAGAACGCGACCATCATGTAGCCGGCGATGCCCACGATGACGACCGCGGCGAAGCGCTTCTGCGCGCGGGTCGCGGCGAGCGCGGCCATGATGATCGCGAAGGCCACGATGATCTGCAGGGCGTTGTCGGCGAGCGCGATGCCGCTGGGCCAGGTGTCGTTGAGGAGCAGCGCGGCGGACACCGAGCCGATGAACACGATGTAGATGACGCCCTGGTAGAACGGCATCGAGCCGCGCTGGGTGCGCGCGGTGACGTAGGCGGCGAACGCCTCGAGCCCGGTGATCGAGCGGCGGTAGAGCCCGTGGAAGTCGATGCCGTCGGGCATCGCGGCCTGGAACACCGAGACCTGCCGGGCGAACCAGAACATCGCGAGGCCGAGCGCGAGGTTGCCCGCCGACAGGAGCAGCGCGGGCTCGAGACCGTGCCACAGCGCGAGGTAGTAGGGCTTCTCCGCGCCGCCGGCCAGGCGCGCGGACCACGAGGCGATGACCGGGTCGAGGAAAGAGGAGGCGAGGCCGGCGAGCACGGTGAGCGCGGCGAGCAGATAGGGCACCGACTTGAACAGCGGACTCTCGCGCGCCGGCTCGATCGGCTCCACCCCGGGCTTCGTGGCGAACGCGCCCCACACGAAGCGCGCGGAGTACGCCACGGTGAGGACCGAACCGAGGAAGACACCGATGACGGCGATCGCACCGGCCTTCGTGCCGTCCTCGAGCAGCGTGGTGTAGACCGCCTCCTTGGCGACGAATCCGAACAGCGGCGGGACGCCGGCCATCGAGGCGGCGGCGACAAGGGCGGCGATGAACAGCCCCTTCGAGCGCGCGCCGTAGCCACTGAGCTTGCGCAGGTCACGGGTGCCGGCCCGGTGGTCGATGATCCCGACGATGAGGAACAGCGCGGACTTGAACAGGCCGTGGGCGAGCAGGAGCGTCGTCGCGGCCAGGGTGATGTCGCGCGTCCCGAACGAGCTGACGATGATGAGGAAGCCGAGCTGGGACACGGTGCCGAAGGCGAGGACGAGCTTGAGGTCGAACTGCCGCAGCGCCTGCCAGCCGCCCATGAGCATCGTCGTGATCCCGAGCGCGAGGAGCACGGCGGTCCAGCCGGGCATGCCGTGGAACCCGGGCGCGAGGCGCAGGACGAGGTAGATCCCGGCCTTGACCATCGCCGCGGCGTGCAGGTAGGCGCTCACCGGGGTGGGGGCGGCCATCGCGCCGGGCAGCCAGAAGTGGAACGGGATCAGGGCGGACTTCGACACCGCGCCGACGAGGATGAGCATCACCGCGGTGATGACGAGGCCGTCGTTGATCCCCACGGTGTAGCCGATGTCGACGATCATCGAGATCCGGCCGGTGCCCATGACCACGGTGAGGAGGATGACGCCGACGAGCATCGCGAGCCCGCCGGCGGTGGTGACGACGAGGGCCTGGAGAGCCGCACGGCGGGACTGCTGGCGGCTGTTGTACTGCCCGATGAGGAGGTAGGAGAACACCGTGGTGCCCTCCCAGAAAATGAAGAGGAGAAGCATCTCGTCGGCGAGGACGAGGCCGTACATCATGCCGGCGAAGGCCATGAGGACACCGGCGAAGCGGGCGAGCCGGGGCTCGTCGGCGGCGAAGTAGCGCGCGCAGTAGACGAAGACGAGCGCACCGATCCCGGTGACGAGCAGGCTGAGCAGCCAGGCCAGGGGGTCCATGAGGAAGACGACCTGGAGGTTGAGCGCCGGGAGCCAGTTGAAGCGCTCCATCCAGTCGTCGCCGCCGGACAGGATCCGGGGCAGCTGGGCGAGGGAGACGACGAAGCCGGCGCCCGGGACGAGCGCGAGGACGAGGAAGGCGGCGCGTCCGCACAGGCGGAACAGCGGTGCGGCGAGGAGCGCGGCCACGAAGAACGCCCCCACCAGCACTGTCATGCTCCAGCCCTCTCCGAAAATCGACGCACGTCCGGACATTTTTTCACAGATCGCCCGAGTTCACGAAGTCGATCCGGCCGGTGACGTGTGATAATATCCAACCCGCTCCGTTCTCGGAGCGCCGTGCATGCGGGCCCGATCGGCCCGGTGCGGCTCAGCCCAGCTGGTGCTCGCTGAGCAGGAAGCCGTCCTGGTCGACGCCGACCCCGGCGGTGAGCCGCATGACCTCCGCGGCGAGCCGGTCGAGGCGCAGCGCGGCCGCGGTGCGGATCCGCCGCAGCTCCGCGTCGATCTCCGGCAGGTAGCGCCGCTGCTCGGTGTCGACCCAGCGCAGGTGGTACATCACCTGCGGCGATTCGAGATGCGCGGCGACGGCGCGCGGCAGCGCCTCCTCGACGAGGACGCCGATCTCGAGCAGTCCGGCCCGCGGGCCGAGCGAGTCGAGGGGCACCTCGACGGCGTAGCCGTCCCGCATCTCAGGGTCGTCGGCCGAGATCAGGTGGGCGATCTTCTCGAGCGCCTCCGGCGGCACCGGGTCGGGCTCGCGCGCGCCGGCGTCGACCTCGGTGAGCCGGGCGAGCAGCACGTCCGGAGCGAGCCAGTACGGCGAGTACACGAAGACGTCGACGTGCGCCTCCGGATCGGGCACGAGGATCCGGGCCGGCGCGTCGGCCGCGGCGGCGAGTGCGGCACGGGAGGCGGACGGCGCCTCGAGCGCGAGCGGGTCGACCGGCTCGTCGGCGAGCCGGAGGGCGAGGTGGAGGCGCCGGGCGAGCGCGATGAGGAGGTCGAGCGAGCGCCCCTCCTCCCGGTTGGGGAGACCGGCGGGGAAGAACAGGTGGAGCCCGTCGGAGTCGGTGAGCCAGGATGGCGGCGGAGCGGGCTCGCGGTCGCGCGGGCACACGAGGGCGAACACCCGGGTGGCCCAGTCCGGCAGCTCGAGCTCAGCGCGTACCGCGGCGGGCACGAACATCGGGCCGTGCAGTCGGGAATGGCGGGTCAGCCGCCACTCGAGCACCTCGTGGCCCCAGCGCGGATCCGCGTCGGCGACGACGACGGGTTCGGCGAGGGCGGGGAAGTGGTTCGTCACGAGCGCGATCACATCGCTCGGCTCGACCTCCTCGTCGAGCAGCAGCAGGTGCCGGGCGCAGAGCGTCTCGGGCGAGCGCGGATCGCGGGAGTCGTGGGCCCCGGCCATCAGGGCATGCCCCGACGGAATCCCACGTGGGCGCGCGATGCGGTGGGTCCGCGCTGCCCCTGGTAGCGGTTGCCGGTGGCGGGGTCGGAGCCGTAGGGGCTCTGCGCCGGCGAGCTCAGCGAGAAGAAGCACATCTGACCGATCTTCATCCCCGGCCACAGGGTGATCGGCAGGGTGGCGACGTTCGACAGCTCGAGGGTGACGTGACCGGTGAATCCGGGATCGATGAAGCCGGCGGTCGAGTGGGTGAGGAGACCGAGGCGGCCGAGCGAGGACTTGCCCTCGAGCCGGGCCGCGATGTCGTCGGGCAGGGTGATGAGCTCGAGGGTCGAGCCGAGCACGAACTCGCCGGGGTGGAGGACGAAGGGCTCGTCCGGGGCGACCTCGACGAGACGGGTCAGGCCCGGCTGCTCCTGAGCGGGGTCGATGACCGTGTACTTGTGGTTGTCGAACAGCCGGAAGAACCGGTCGAGGCGCACGTCGACGCTCGAGGGCTGCACGAGCGTGGGGTCGTAGGGGTCGAGACCCACGCGCCCGGAGTCGAGCTGGGCACGGATATCGCGATCGGAAAGCAAACTCACACGGCCAATCTACCGTCGATCAGGCAACGATTCGATCACTATCCGGCTACGGGAATGGAGAACTCCCGCGCATTCCCTTGGAGAATGCTCTACAGTGGGTGCTGTTATACGCCCGCGCCGATGGTGCCTTCCCCCTTGACCGAAGGGCCGGGAGTAACACTGTCGCCTTTGCGTGGTCGAATACGCCACGACCGAAAGGCCATACTGTGAAGACCTCTGCGAAGAGTCTTGTGCTTGCCCCCGCAGTAGCCGCCGCGGTTTCCGGTTTGATCGCCGTTCCCGCTGTTGCGTCCACCACTGCACCGTCGGCCCCTGCGCCGGCCGAATGCCTGCCCTCCGAGGGCGCATCGCCATCGACTCCTGCCGCCGTGCCGGCGCTCGCGGATGCCCCCGAGGCCACCGTCGAGGTGCCCGAGGTGTCCCAGACCGACATCGCGGACACCGAGGAGGGCATCGGCTTCTCCGGGACCGGCTTCACCCCCGAATCCACTGCCACCGTCACCGTGATCGGCACCGAGGGCACGGAGTACGCGGTGAAGGATCCGCTGACCGTGACGCCCGAGGGCGAGGTCAACGGAGTCTTCTTCTTCACGACCACGGACGCGGCGAAGGTGCCCACCGGCACGTACACCCTGTTCCTCACCGACACGGAGACGAAGAAGGACTCCTCCAAGGTCACCTTCGACGTCGTCGAGAAGGTCGCGGAGACCCCGACTCCGGCCCCGTCGCCCACTGAGTGCGCGACGCCGAGCGCCACCCCGACCCCGACCGAGACGCCTGAGGAGACCACTCCACCGGAGACCGCGACTCCCTCGGAGACCGCATCACCCACCCCGAGCGCGACGCCGTCCGAGACCGCGACCCCGAGCGCGACGCCGTCCGAGACCGCGACCCCGAGCGCCACGCCGTCCGAGACCGCGTCTCCGACCCCGACGGAGACGGCGACGCCGACCCCGACCGAGTCCGGCGACAGCGAGAACCGCCGTGAGGCGCCGAGCCCGACGCCGACTGCACCCGAGTCGCAGATCCCGGCCCCGCCCACCTCGTCCGCGCCTGCGGGCAGCGACGCGGCCGAGGCGGCGGCGTTCAGCATCGCGATCGATCCGACCGAGATCTCCTCGTCCGACTTCGCCGACGACGACAAGGGCGTGACGATCACCGTCACCGGCGCCCAGCCCGGCGAGCAGATCACCGTCCAGGTCGAGCACGCGCAGGGCCAGGTCGAGCGCTTCCAGATCGACAAGATCGCCAACGAGCAGGGCGACGCCGTCGTCGGCGTGCACGCCGCGAGCGACCCGGTGCTCGGCGAGTACCGCGTCACGGCGTTCGGCCCCGAGTCCGAGGCGCAGGCCGGTTCCTTCACCGTGGTCACCAACAGCACCTCGGTGGGCGACGAGGCCGGCAACCGTGCCGGCGGCGAAGGCAGCGGCAGCGGTGGAGGCAGCGGCTCCGGCGGCTCGTCCGACTCCGGCACCGCGCTGCCGCGCACCGGTTCCGAGATGACCGGACTGGCGCTCGGCGCCGGCCTGCTCGTCGTCGGTGCCGCTGCGGTCGTTGTCACCCGTCGCCGCACCCGCTCGACCGACCCGTCTGACGTCTGAGCCGCCCGGCTCCAGGCACCGCACCCCGGCCGCACCGCATCTCGCCCATGGAATCCGCCCCGACGCTCGATCTCTCCGGGATCCGGGTCGCGGGCGAGGCGGTGTCGGCTGAGCCGCTGAACGCCCTCGACAGGCTGACCCTCCTCGGGCAGCCGCCCGATGTCGGGGGCGTTCTGCACGCCATCGGACGTCTGGCCGGCACCGCCCGCGTCGCCTGGCCGGAGGAGCCCGGGCGGCTCACCGTCGGCCGGTTCACGGCCGCCCACGGCACGCCGTCGGCACTCGCCGACGCCTGCGCGCACTTCGGCTTCCCGCTCGACCGCAGCCGGCGCACCCGGCTGCGCGACCTCGATGCGGACTCCCGGGCGCGCCTGATCTGCGCGCTCACCCTCGCGACCGGCGGCCAGTGGCTGGTGCTCGAGGATCCGCTCCGCGGTCTCGACGGGCAGGCGCGCGCGGGCCTGCGGGGCCGGCTGCTCGATGCCTGCACCCGGTTCGAGCGCGGGCTCGTGGTCTCCGGCTCCTCGGTGATGGACGCCGCCGTGCTCGGCGGGCGGACGGTGACGATCGAGAAGGAGCAGATCGCCGACACCGCTCCGCTCGCGGTGCAGCTGCGCGAACCGCGGAGCAATCTCGCCGCTGCGGCGACGGGCGTCTCCGTCTTCTCCGGCCTCGCCCGGCGCGGCTGGCTGTCGATCGGGCACTCGCAGGTGCGGGCGCGGACCGAGCTCGACGGCAAGGTCTACGTCACCATCCCGACCTCCGCCGCGCGCCTGTCGTTCGACGAGTTCGATCCCGCCTTCACCTCCGAGTCCGTGTTCGAGGCGCTCGTCGTCGCCGTCCGCGACTCCGGGCCGCTCCTCCAGGTCGTGCTGTCGCCGGCCGACACCGAGGTCGGACTCGCGATGACCGTCGACCTCCTCGACTTCTCAGCCACCCGGCCGGCGGAGGACACCGGGTTCGGTGTCATCCACCCGGGCCTGGCGAGCACCGTGGCGGACACCGTGGCGCGGGTCCGCACCGGCACGCGCCTGTTCGTCGACGTCGACACCTCCCGCATGCGGGCCTATCCGGCCGAGGCACCGGCCGGGCGTCTAGACTGATCGTAGAGCCTCCGCGACCGCCCCGGTCGGTGCCGGGGCGGTCGGCAGGCGTGCGGGGGAGGAAGGGGTCCATGACCACGACACCTCCGCCGCAGGGGACGCAGAAGCAGCCGCGCCGCCCATTCCTCGTCCTCGACCCGCGTGCTTTCCGCCTCCTCCTCGCGGCGATCGTCGCGGTTCTCCTCACCGTCGCCTCCGTGCCGGTCCTCAACCTCACCGCCCACGCCCCGCAGCGCGCGGTCGTGGCGTACCTGTCCGCGCTCGAGGACGGCGACGCCTCCCGGGCCCTCGGCCTGCTCGCCGCCCCGTCGACCCGGAACACCGCCGCACTCGACGATGCGGTGCTCGCCGGCGCCTGGTCGCTGCCGAGAGACCCGCGGGTCGTCGACTCCCGGGTCGAGGGTGACCGGGCCTCGGTCACCGTCGGCTTCACGCTCGGCGACTCCTCCCACGAGGAGACGTACTCGCTGGTGAGAGCGGCCCCGCAGTGGGGCCTGTTCGACCGGTGGCTCATCGAGGTCGACAAGTGGCCGCGCCTGGGCCTCGACGTCACCGGCTCCTCGGTCGTCGAGATCAACGGGGTCGCCGCCCCGGCGGACCGCGGCGGCGTGCCGCTGCTCTTCCCGGCGGGCTACACCGTGGGCTTCAACGCCGAGTACCTGCACGCCGATCCGGTGCGCGTCGATGTGCTCCGGCCCGGTGAGATCGCCCCGGTGACGCTCGATCCGGAGCCCACGGAAGCGCTCGCGAGCGAGGTCGCCGCCGAGGCGGTCGCGCAGCTCGATGCCTGTGCGGAGCAGACGACGCTCATGCCGTCCGGGTGTCCGTTCGGGTTCGAGACCGACCACGAGATCCTCGGCGACGAGGTCGCGTGGTCGATCGTCGAACACCCCTCGATCACCCTCACGGCCGACGGCACGCAGCTCACCGTCGCCCCGGCCGAGGCCGTGGTCGAGGTGTCCGGCCGCTCACGCGACATCGTCACGGCCTACGAGTCCGACTTCACCGAACGGATCATCGTCCGGATCACCGGCCTCGTCACCGTGGCCGACGGCGAGGTGTCCGTCACCCTCGTCAACGAGGGGCAGTCGCTCGGCCAGTCGCCCCCGGCGAGCTGAGCCGCTCCACCCGGGGCACCCCCCAGCGGGCGGGCCCGCGAGCCGGACGGAGAGCTCCGGAACGAGCCGGACGGGGACCTCCGGTGCGAGCCGGATCGCACGCGAACGCGCGGACGCGGCGCGGCTCGGATCCCGCCGGTCAGGTCCCGCGCAGATCGAGGTGGAGCGTGTTCTCAGCGCCGTCGGCGATCGTCACCGGGATGCCCCAGTCCTGCTGGTAGAGGTGGCAGGCGGCGTGGAGGGGGATCTCTCCCCCGGGCTCGCCGTCGCAGGCCGCGGCCCGCACGGTGACGTGGAGGACCCCGGAGTCGATCCCCGGGTCGAGGGTCACCGTGCGCTCCATCCCCTCCGCACCGCCGGCGCCGTCGGTGATGAGCTCCGGCGGGGTCGACGACACCTGGAGGTAGGTCGGATCGCCCCAGCGGTCGTCGAGCTTCTGGCCCGCGGGGACCGTGAAGCCGATGCTGATCTCCAGCGGCCCGCGACCGATCTCGGTGGCCGGACGGGTAGTGCTCTTCGCACCCTCGTCGACCTGCTGCGCCTCGGCGGGGATGCTCACCCGGGTGAGCCGGTGGGCCGCGGACTCCGCGACGAGCAGGGCCGGCGGGGCGCCGTCCTCACCCGGGAGCACGAGGATGTCGGAGGGCTCGGCGAGACCCCGCGCCAGGGTGGTCATGACGCCGGAGGCGGGATCGAAGCGGCGGATCGCCCCGTTGTAGGTGTCGGCGACCGCGACGGATCCGTCGGGCAGCGCGGCGACGCCGAGCGGGTGCTGGAGGCGGGCCTCGTCCGCCGGGCCGTCGCGGAACCCGAAGTCGAACAGGCCGGTGCCCACGAGGGATTCGACGGCACCGGTCCGCGGGTCGAGCCGACGCACCGCCGAGGTCTCCGAGTCCGCGACCCAGATCTCCCCGGAGGCCGCGGCGTCGAGGCCCGAGGTCTGGGCGAACCAGGCGTCTTCCGCCGCACCGTCGAGCAGGCCCTCGTTCATCGTGCCGGACAGCAGGCGGATGGTGCCCGCGTCCGGGTCGAAGGACCAGATGGTGTGGTTGCCGGCCATCGCCACGACGACCTCGCCGGTGGCCGTCGAGTACTCGACGTCCCATGGGCTCGAGAGCTTGATGCGGTCCGCCCGACCGTCGTAACGGCCGGTCTGCCGGTGCTCGCCGGTGATGTTGTCGATCGCACCGACCATGTACTGCTCGCCGGTGCCGGCGATCGTCGTCACCGTGCCCGCCTCGAGGTCGACCCCGCGCAGCACGTGGTTGACGGTGTCGGCGACGACCACGCGGTAGCCGAGCCGCGCGGCGAGCTCCTCCGGCAGCTCGGTCATGCCGCCGGGCTCGGAGAAGCGGGCCTCGGTCAGGCTGCCGTCGGTGTACCCCCGCTCCCCCGTGCCGATCCGGCGCAGCACCTCGGTGCCCGTGGGGTCGTACTCGACGAGCGAATGGTGACCGGAGTCGGCGACGAGGAGGTTCCCGTTCGCCAGGCGCAGCAGCTTGCCGGGGTAGAACAGCTCGGTCTCCACCGGCTCCGGGGGGACGTAGGGACCGGTGCCGCGGTGGAGCGTGCCCTTCTCCGAGTGCTCGGCGATGAGCTCCTCGATGAGCCCGGCGAGCCCGGCGGAGTGGCCCTCGCCGGACATCGAGGCAACGAGGTAGCCCTCCGGGTCGATGACGGCGAGGGTGGGCCAGGCGCGGGCGGTGTAGGCCTGCCAGGTCACGAGGTCCGGATCGTCGAGGACGATGTGCTCGACCTGGTAGCGCTCGACGGCCTGATCGACGGCCTCGACGGTGCGCTCGAACTCGAACTTGGGCGAGTGCACGCCGATGATGACGAGCTCGTCGGCGTACTTCTGCTCGATCGGACGGAGCTCGTCGAGGACGTGGAGGCAGTTGATGCAGCAGAACGTCCAGAAGTCGAGCAGCACGACCTTGCCGCGCAGGTCAGCCAGCGTCAGGTCCGTGCCACCGGTGTTGATCCAGCGCCGCCCGGTGAGTTCCGGGGCGCGCAGCCGCACGCCGCGGGACGCGGTGGCCGGGGTCCCCGTGGTCGGGGCCTCAGTGGTCGGGGCCTGACCCTTCTCCGTGGTGGTTGGGGCCTGACCCTTCGCCGTGGTGGTCGGGGTCGACCCGTTCGAGGTGTTCGCAGACGTCGTGTCGGGGCTCATGGCTCCATCATGGCACGCGGCACGGACACCCGCGGCGGACCGCGTCATCGCCCGTCATCGGCCGCCTCGGGCCCCGCCCCGGCGCAGCGCTGCGCCCGAGCTCCGAACTGCGCGGTATCCGGAACGCACCGCGCAATTGTGCGCCGATCATGGGATACCCCGCAGTTCGGCCCGCGCTCCGGGGGTCGGGCGCATCAGACCGACCCGCTGCGGAGCCGCCGGTCGCGCCTGCGGCGCATGCGGCGGCGAACGACGACTGCGACGACCACGAGGCCGATCACCGCGAGGACGACGAGGAGCGGCAGGAACACGGCGATGAGCGAGAGCCCGGCGGACACGATGTCCTCCCCGGTGGAGAGCACGGGGGCGGCGGTGCCGGCCGTCGCGGTGTTCGCCATCGGCCGGGTGAGCGCCTTCGTCAGGTGGACGACGAGCGCGATGACGATGCCGGTGACGACCGGCACCCAGGTCTGCCAGCCGGCGACCGCCCCGGGGTCGGTGACGGCGAGGGTGCCAGCGCCGAGCCCAGCGATCTCCGAGGTCGCAGCGGAGCCGAACACGATGCCGCCCGAGGTGGGCCGCACGACGGTCTGGATCGCATCGTTGATCGAGTCGACGGCCGGGACCTTGTCCGCGAGCAGCTCGATGACGAGGAGCACCGCGAGGAGCCCGAGGATCCAGCCGTTCGACAGCCAGGCGAAGCTCGGCCCGAGCTCGACGACGGGGGTGAGCCGGTCGAGCAGCCCGAGCACGAGCAGCGGGATGTAGGCGTTGAGGCCCGAGGAGGTCGCGAGGCCGAGCCCGGAGAGGAGTTCCATGGACACAGAGTAGCGCCGCGGCGCAGGGCAGTCGTGCGGCTCGGAGCGCCGGCGGGCACAGCGCAGCCGTGCGGCACCGCGCAGCCGTGCGGCACAGCACAGCCGTGCGGCACCGCCCGCGCGACACCGGCGGGTCCGGTGCCGTGGCCGCGGCGCACGACTGGTGAGACGATGGGGGCATGTCCGCATCCCACGACAGCACCGAGCCCCGTGCCAGCACCGAGCCCCGCACCGGCACCGAGATCCACGGCAGCCTCGCGCCCGAGGTGAGCGCCGCGTCCCCCGGCAGCCTCGCGCCCGAGGAGGCGACGGCGGTCCGCGCCCGCCTCGACGAGGTCGCCGCGCGCGTCGCCGCCGCGGCCGAGTCCGCCGGCCGGCCCGCCGACAGCGTGCGCATCATGCTCGCGACGAAGACCCAGCCCGCCGCGCGGATCCGCGCCGCGCTGGCGCACGGATTCACGCTCATCGGCGAGAACCGGGTGCAGGAGCTCACCGGCAAGGCCGAGGCGCTCGCCGACGTCCCCCACGAGGCGCACCTCATCGGCCCGCTGCAGAAGAACAAGGTCAACCACGCGCTGCGGGTCGCGACGTGCATCCAGTCGATCGACTCGCTCGAGCTCGCGCAGCGGATCCAGCGCCGCCTCGAGGCGACCGAGGCGCGGATCGAGTACTTCGTGCAGGTCAACACCTCGCGCGAGGACTCGAAGTCCGGCGTCGCGCCCGAGGCCGCCGGCGAGCTCGTCGGCGCGCTCCAGGGCCTCGACCGGATGCGGATGCGCGGCCTCATGACGATCGGCCTGCCCGGCTCGACGGAGGTGGAGATCCGCCCGAGCTACCGCGAGCTCACCGGGCTGCGCGCCGCGCTGCTCGAGCAGGGCATCATCGACGAGACGATGACC
This sequence comes from Brevibacterium sp. NPDC049920, assembly GCF_040656435.1. Taxonomy (NCBI): domain Bacteria; kingdom Bacillati; phylum Actinomycetota; class Actinomycetes; order Micrococcales; family Brevibacteriaceae; genus Brevibacterium; species Brevibacterium sp. NPDC049920. The sequence continues at coordinate 182,333 of NZ_JBFAMF010000004.1, read as the reverse complement.
GAGCTGTCGATGGGCATGAGCAACGACTTCGAGCTCGCCATCGACGAGGGCGCGACGATGGTGCGGATCGGCTCGAGCGTGTTCGGCGCCCGCCCGCCGGCGGGCTGAGGCGCGCTCGCACCCGGAGCGGACCGAGCGGGTCCGGAGCGGGCTGCCTGTCCGGCCCGCCGGGCTCGCCCGCACCGACCCGACCCGAGCAGCCCGGCTCGGACTGTCCTGCCCTGACCGGCGAGGCGCGGCCCGGCCCGTGATCAGTCCTGCGGGACGCCCGGCGCCTCGGGGTCGATGTTGCGGATGACGAGCGAGCAGTCCTTGTCCGCGTAGCCGTCGTCCATGAGCTTCTGCAGGTTGTCGAAGGCGACCTGGGCCGCCGGCAGGGTGACGCCGACGGACTCCGCGCCGGCCATCGCGAGCCCGACGTCCTTGTGGGCGAGGGCCGTCGCGAAGGTCGCGTCGAAGCCCTTGTTCGCCGCGGCCGTCTCGACCACGCCGGGCACCGGGTACCAGGTGCGCAGCGGCCACGAATCGCCGGAGGACACGTGGGCGATGTCCCAGAAGGTCTGCGCGTCGAGGCCGATCTTGCGGGCGAGCACCGCGCCCTCCGCCGCGCCCTGGAGGCTGATCGCGAGCATCATGTTGTTGACGATCTTCGCCGCCTGGCCCGCGCCGTTGCCGCCGGCGTGGAAGACGTTGCCGGCCATCGGCTCGACGAAAGTGCGGGCGCGCTCGACGTCGGCCTCCGCCCCGCCGAGCATGAAGGTCAGGGTGCCGGCCGCGGCGCCGGAGATGCCGCCGGACACCGGGGCGTCGACGAATGCGAACCCGGCCTGCTCCGCGGCGTCGTGGAGCGCGTTCGCGGAGTCGACGTCGATCGTCGAGGAGTCGACGAGCAGGGTGCCGGGCGCGGCGAACTCGAGCACCCCGCCGTCGTCGAGGTAGACGCTGCGGGCGTGCTCGCCCTTGGGGAGCATGGTGAAGACGACTTCGGCGCCGTCGACGACCTGCGCGATCGAGCCGACCGCCTCGACGCCGTTCTCCGCCGCGGCGGCGACGGCGCGCTCGTCGAGGTCGTAGCCGCGCACGGTGTGCCCGGCGGCGATGAGGTTCTTCGTCATCGGCCTGCCCATATTGCCCAAGCCGATCCATCCGATGGTTGCCATGGCGCCTCCTTGCACACGTGGCGGCCGGCTCCGGTGCGGCCGGGCCGCGCTGTCCTGGTCGTGGCACCAGCCTACGTCCGTCCGTGCGGGCCCGGCACCGTGCCCGCGGGGCCAGTTGCGCAAACCGAGTGTGCAGCCCTGCAGATACACTCCGAACATGCCCCACACCGATGCACACGGCGAGCCGGTCCGCGGCCGGACCGGCGCCGGCCCCCGCCCGGGCAGCGGACCTCGGCCCGGCACCGCTCCCCGGCCGGGCCCGCACTTTCGCCCCGGCCACAGCGCGCACCCCGTCGCGCCGGACGACCTCCTCACCCTGCTCGCCGTCGCCCGGCTGGGGAAGTACACCGCGGCCGCGCACAGCCTGGGGATCAACCACACGACGGTGTCCCGCCGGATCGCGGCGCTGGAGAAGAGCGTCGGCGACCGGGTGCTCGTCAACGCCCCGGAGGGCTGGGAGCTCACCTCGCGCGGACGCGAGCTGCTCGCCGTCGCCGAGGACATCGAGGCCGCCCTCGCCCGCGCCCAGCAGACGGTGACGGGCGCCGCGGAGCTCACCGGGATGGTCCGCGTGGCCGCCCCGGAGGGCTTCAGCCTGACCTGGGCCGCACCCGCGCTCACCGAGCTCCAGCGCCGCCATCCCGGGATCCAGGTCGAGCTCGTCGCCGCCACCCAGCGCGCCCGCCAGTACCGGTCCGGGGTCGACATCGAGATCGTCGTCGGCCGCCCCCAGGTGGCGCGCTCGCTGAGCTACCAGCTCAACACCTACAGCCTGGGCCTGTTCGCCACCCGCGAGTACCTCGCCGCCAACGGCACCCCGCGCACGGCCGCCGAGCTCGCCGAGCACCGGCTCGTCTACTACATCGAGCACACGCTCGGCGTCGACGTCCTCGACTCCGCCGGCGCGCGCCTGCCGGAGCCGCGCGGCTTCCTCCGCTCGAACTCCATGCTCATCCACGTCCGGGCCGCCGAGCACGGCGCCGGGATCGGGCTGCTCCCGAACTACCTGGGCCAGGCGAGCCCCGCGCTCGTCCGGGTGGTCCCCGAGCTCGACCTCCGCATCACCCACTGGGCGAACGTGCGCCGCGAGGCGCTGCGCAACCGCGGGGTCGAGGCCGCGCTCGCGATCCTCCGCGAGTTCTCCGCCCGGCCGCCGGTCGTGCCCGAGGTGCTCCCCGGCTCCGCCCTCCCGGCGGAGGGGCCCGAGCCGGCCGCCGACTGACGGGGGCGGGGAAGCGGCGCCCGCATGCGAGTCCGGCCCCGCAGGGGGCCTGCTCAGCCGGCGGACCAGCCCCCGTCGACGACGTGGGCGGCACCGGTGATGACGGCCGCGGCGTCCGAGGCGAGGAACAGCGCCAGCTCGGCGATCTCCTCGGGCTCGGCGAGCCGGGGCACGGCCGAGTGGGCGAGGAACACGTCCTCCATCACCTGCTCCTCGCCGATCCCGCGCGTCTGCGCCTGGTCGGCGACCTGCCGCTGCACGATCGGCGTCATGACGTAGCCGGGATTGATCGCGTTGCACGTCACCCCGTGCGGACCACCCTCGAGGGCGGTGACCTTCGTCAGGCCCATGAGCCCGTGCTTGGCCGCGACGTAGGCGCTCTTGTACGGGGAGGCGCGCAGACCGTGGATCGAGCTGAGGTTGATGATCCGCCCCCAGCCGCGTGCGTACATCCCGGGCAGCACCGCCTTGGTGAGGAGGAAGGGCGCCTCGAGCATGAGCCGGTTGATGAGCCGCCACTCGCTGAGCGGGAACTCCTCGAGCGGGTGGATCCGCTGGATCCCGGCGTTGTTGACGAGGATGTCCGCCTCGAGGGTGATCCCGTCGAGCGCGTCCGTGTCGGAGAAGTCCGCGATCCAGGTCTCCCCGCCGATCTCCTCGGCGACCGCGTGCGCGGCCTCCGCGTCGATGTCGGCGACCGTCACCCGCGCACCGGCACCGGCCAGGGCCGAGGCGATCGCGCGCCCCAAGCCCGAGGCGGCGCCGGTGACGAGAGCGCGCTTCCCGGCGATGCCGGCCCCCGCCGGCCGCCCGGTCATCCGGCCGCCCGGGCGGCGCGCTCACCGGCACGGCGCTCGTTGTCGAGGCGGTCGATCTCGAGCAGGTCGATGCCGCGGGTCTCACGGGTGAACAGCAGCGCGACGAAGCTCACCGCTGCGGCCGCCGCGAGGTAGAACGAGATCGGGATCGAGGACTCGAAGTTCCGCAGCAGGAAGGTCGCGATGATCGGCGCCATCGAGCCGGCGACGATCGCGGTCACCTGGTAGCCGAGCGAGACGCCGGAGTACCGCATGCGGGTGGGGAACATCTCCGCCATCATCGCCGGCTGGCAGGCGTACATGAGCGCGTGGAACAGGAGTCCGGCGACGACGGCGACGAGGATGAGCATGTCCTCGCCGGTGTCGAACAGCGGGAAGGCGAAGAAGCCCCAGGTCGCGGTCAGCACGATGCCGATCCCGTAGGGGATCTTGCGGCCGACGATGTCGCCGACCTTGCCGACCAGCGGCACGGCGGCGGCATGGATGGCGTGCGCGACGAGCAGCAGGCCGAGGATCTCCATGCTCTCGACGCCGACCTGGATCGAGAGGTAGGTGATCGAGAAGGTCACGACGAGGTAGTAGTGGATGTTCTCGACGAAGCGCAGGCCCATCGCGGTGAAGACGCCGCGCGGGTAGCGCTTGAACACCTCGGCGACGCCGTAGCCGGCCTCGCCCTCGACGACCTCCTCCTGCGCCTCCTGGAAGATCGGGGCGTCGGCGACCTTGGTGCGGATGTACCAGCCGACGAACACGATGACGGCCGACAGCCAGAAGGCGACGCGCCAGCCCCAGGACAGGAAGGCCGCATCGGACAGGACGGCGACGAGGCCGAACAGCACGCCGGTGGCGAGCAGGTTGCCCATCGGCACCGCGGCCTGCGGCCACGAGGACCAGAAGCCACGAGCGTCGCGCGGGGAGTGCTCGGCGACGAGGAGCACGGCGCCGCCCCATTCGCCGCCGACCGCGAAGCCCTGGATGAAGCGGAGCAGGACGAGCATGACCGGCGCGATGTAGCCGACGGCCTCGAAGGTCGGGATGCACCCCATGAGGAACGTCGAGGTGCCGACGAGGATGATCGAGAGCTGGAGCAGCTTCTTGCGGCCGTGCTTGTCGCCGAAGTGGCCGAACACGATGCCGCCGAGCGGGCGGGCGATGAATCCGATCGCGTAGGAGCCGAAGGCGAGGATGATCGCGTCGAACGGGTTGTCCGACTGCGGGAAGAGGATCTTGTTGAAGACGAGGGTGGCGGCCGCCGCGTAGAGGAAGAACTCGTACCACTCGACGATCGTGCCGGCCATCGAGGCCGCGACGACGCGCTGCAGCTGCGTGCGCTCCTCGGGCTTGAGCGCCTCCGATGTGTTCGTGCTCATGATGCTCCTTCGCTCGGCGGGTGCCGAGCCGGGTCGACCCGGGGCTCCCGGGATGGTCCTCCCGCCGGACGGTGATCCGCAGGCGGGTGAGTGAAGGAGATGACGTAGTCGTACCGGTCACAGCGCTGTGGGCCGGTTGAACGCGGCCACTCCTTCGGGGTGCGTTCGATAGCCCATCCTGAACCTTTCCTGTGTGCCCTTCAAGCACGGATCGCACTTCGTGACCCGATTGCAGTGTGCAAGTCCGCAGATGATGTGTGCCCTGCGGTGCACCCGGGCACAGGAGAGGGAGGTGGGGAGCGGCCCGGCGGCCCTGCCGCACAGCCCCGCGGCCCTGCTGGACAGCCCGGTGGATCGGCCGCGCTGCTCAGCGGCGCCGATCGAGGCCGGCGAGCATGTCGTTGTAGGCCTTGAGCTCCGCGTCGCCGCTGCGGTCCTCGGCGCGGTCGCGGCGCTTCGCCTCGCGGTCCGAGGAGCGCGACCACTGGACGGCGGCGATGATCGCCAGCGCGAGGGTCGGCAGCTCGCCGATGCCCCAGGCGATCTCGCCCCCGCGCACCTGGTCCTCGATCGCCGGGATCCAGCCGTGGCCGATGTTGCCGTACCAATCGCCCTCGATGAGGGTCGTCGAAGCCATGATCGACAGCCCGAAGAAGGCGTGGAAGGCCATGGTGATGAGGAGCAGCAGGAGCCGCAGCGGGTAGCGGAAGCGGCTGACGCCGGGGTCGATGCCGATCATCGCCTGCGCGAACATGTACCCGGCGGCGGTGAAGTGGAGGATCATGAGCTCGTGGCCGATGTGTGTCGACAGCGCCCACCACATGAGTCCGGAATAGTAGAAGACGACGAGCGAGCCGGAGAAGTTCACCGCCGCCACCACCGGGTGGGCCCAGAACCGCAGATACGGGTGGTGGACGGCGCCCAGGATCCAATCGCGGGCGCCGCGCGAGCCGTCGGTGCGGGCGGGCACCGCACGCATGAGCAGGGTGATCGGCGCGCCGAGGACCATGGGCAGCGGGATGAACATGACGATGAGCATGTGCTGGATCATGTGGGCGGAGAACAGCACCCGCCCGTAGACCATCGGCCCACCGGAGGTCACGTAGACGAGCAGCGCCATGCCGACCAGCCACAGGATCAGGCGTCCGACCGGCCAGGCGTCCCCGCGCCGGCGCAGGCGCACGAATCCGGCGATGTAGGCGATCGCGAGGCCGACGGCGACGACCACCCACAGCGGGTCGAGCTGCCACTCGGTGAAGAACGTGGCCCAGGTGGGCTCCGGCGGCAGGGGCTCGGAGGTCAGCCGCTCGGCCGGGGTGGGCACGGCCGGCGGCTCGTCGGGCACGGGCGGCTGGGAGCGGGCGAGCACGGTGCCGAGCGCCATGACGGCCGCGAACAGCAGTGTCTCGATGCCGATCAGGCGCCAGAACTCGACCCGGGAGGAGACGGTCCCGCTCGTCCCGGTGGCCTGCACCGGCGCTCTCCCGGCGGCGGGCTTCGCCGCGGCCGTGCCCGGCCGCCCGGCAGCGGCGCCGTCCGCGGGCGAGCCGGCGAGGCGGCCGATGACGAAGCTGCGGTGCCACCAACCGATGACGCCGAGCGCCGCGGTGAGGGCGATCTTGACCACGACGAGCAGCCCGTAGGGGGTCGTCCAGTCGGCGAGCGAGTCGACGCGCAGGACGGCGTTGAAGAACCCGGAGACGATCATGAGTGCCCAGGCGAACAGTGCCAGCGCGGAGAACCGCGAGACGAGCACGCCGAGGTCCCCGCGGCCGGTGAGCACGGGGGCGAGCAGCGCGAGGGCCAACAGCCCGCCGAGCCACACGACGACGGCGACGAGGTGGAGCCCGATGCTGTTGACCGCCTGCATGTGGCCGGAGGCCTCCGCCGCATGCCCCATGAGGGCCTGAGGGACGAGCGGGATGAAGGACAGGACGGTGACGAGGCCGATCCCGGTGAAGCTGCGGACCGCGAACACGAGGGTGGAGACGATCGCGGCGAGCACGACGATGAGGGTCCACATCTGGCCGTAGGGCACCTGGGTGACGTACACCCCGAGCTGGGCGGAGAAGTCGCCGGTGAGCGCCTGCGCCCCGGCGGTGTCGACGAAGGTGAGGATGAGCACGGCGATCGCGGACACGGTCCATGCGACCGAGGCGACCTCGGCCACCCGCAGGCACGCCGACCAGGCGGGATCGAGCTCCTGGTCCGCGTCCGCCTTCCGATCCCTGTGGCGACGGCGGACCGGGGCGCTGCGGGGCAGCACCACGGAGGCGAGCACGAGTGCGCCGATCGTCACCGCCATCGCGGTGTTGAAGAGGAACTTCGCCGCCGGCAGGCCGAAGCGGCCGAGCGGGCCGGCGTCGTTGAGCAGGGTGGGGGCCGCGGCACCGGTGGAGTCGAGGGCGAGGAGGCCGACGACCGCGCCGAGGACGATGAAGCCCGGGAGCGCGGCGAGGCGGAGCCGGCGCGCGGTGCGGCGGTCCGCTGCCGCCCCGGCGGGGCCGCGACCGGCCGGACCGGTGGTGCGCGTGGCCTGGGTGGTGGTCACCGGCCGCTCAGCGCAGCCGTCGGTCGGCGAGCGCGGGGAAGCTCTCGCGGCGGGTGTGGATCGCGTCGATGTCGATGTCGGCGACGATCACGGTCTCATCGGTGGCCGCCTCGGCGAGGACGGTGCCAGAGGCGTCGACGATGACGGAGTGCCCGCCCATCTCCGTGCGCGAGTGGAAGCCGGCGGTGTTGCAGGCGATCACGGCCATGAAGTCCTCGGCTGCGCGGGCGCGGGCGAACAGGCTCCAGTGGTCGACCCGCGGCGCGGGCCAGGCGGCGGGCACGGCGACGACCTCGGCCCCGGCGTCGAGCAGGGCGCGGAACATCTCCGGGAACCGGAGGTCGTAGCAGGTGGCGAGGCCGAGGGAGACAGTGCGGCCGTCGACCTCGAGCGGCACGGTGACGATGTCCTCACCGGCCTCGAGGAGCTTGGGCTCGCCGGAGCCGAACCCGAAGCGGTGGATCTTGCGGTACGTCGCGATGACCTCGCCGGCCGGCGACACGACGACCGAGGTGTTCCACAGGTGGCGCTCGCCGTCGGGCAGCTCCGGGAGGGCGGTGACGTCATGGTCGTATTCGGCGAGCCGGGCCAGGGCGGTCTCGCTGCCCTCGATGACGGAGCCGATGTGCACGTAGGCGCCGATGTCGCGGGCCGCCTGGGCGAGCGCGGTGACGGTCGGCCCGTCGGTGGGCGATTCGGCGCGGGGTCCCCAGTCGCGGTAGGAGAAGCCGCCGGGCGACCACAGCTCGGGCAGGACGACGAGATCGGAGCCGTGCTGGGCCCTCACGAGCCGGGCGGCGCGCTCGATCCGCGTCTGCTGGGAGTCCTCATCGGTATAGGCGAGCTGGATCGCTGAAACACGCATGTCTCAAGGGTAGTCGCCGCCTGCGCCCCGGACCAACGCACCCCCTGGAGCGCAATTTCCGAAGGTTCCTGAGAGCGAAACCTTCGGCGATCGCACTCTCAGCGAGCACCCTGGGGGTGTGACCGCGCCCGGCGATGTGCCTTCGGGCCTGGGCGACCGACCCCGGGCGCCCGGCCCCGGGACCGGGCTCGGGCGACACGCCTCGGGAGGGCCGGGCCACCTCGGCCCATGAATGGGCGAAGGCCCGGACCCTCAGGGGGTCCGGGCCTCCAGCGCAGGTGCGCGAAGAATCACTTCTTCGGGGTACCGGCGGCAGCCTTGAGCTTCGAGCCCGCGGACAGCTTGACCGAGTAACCGGCAGCGATCTGGATCTCTTCACCGGTCTGCGGGTTGCGGCCCTTGCGAGCGGCACGCTCGGTGCGCTCGACGGACAGCCAGCCCGGGATGGTGAGCTTCTCGCCCTTGGCGACGACGTTCGAGAACGACTCGAAGACGCCGTCGAGAACATCGGAGACCTGCTTCTGGGTCAGGCCGGTGCTCTCTGCGACCTCGGAGACGAGTTCACTGCGGTTCTTAGCCATAGTTGTGCCCTCCTTCAGGACATCGGATCTGTTTAACCGATTACGAACTTACCAGAGACTACCAGCTGGACTTGGTGATCCCGGGGAGTTCGCCGTTGTGCGCCATCTCGCGGAAGCGGACGCGCGACAGACCGAACTTGCGGAGGTATCCGCGCGGGCGACCGTCGACCTGGTCGCGGTTGCGCAGACGGACCGGCGAGGCGTCGCGGGGCAGCTTCTGGAGTGCCAGACGTGCCTCCTCGCGCTCGTCGTCGGTGCTGTCCGGGTGGGTGAGCTGACGCTTGAGGGTGGCGCGACGCTCGGCGTAGCGCTCGACGACCTCGCGGCGCTGCTGGTCACGGGCGATCTTCGACTTCTTGGCCATGTGCGCTCAGCGCTCCTCTCGGAATTCGACGTGCTTGCGGATCGTGGGATCGTACTTCTTGAGCACGATGCGATCCGGGTTGTTGCGGCGGTTCTTGCGGGTCACGTAGGTGTACCCGGTGCCGGCCGTCGACTTGAGCTTGATGATCGGGCGGATGTCCTGTGCTTTGGCCATCAGAGCTTCACTCCCTTGGCGATGAGTTCATTCACCACGGAGTCGATTCCGCGGGCGTCGATGATCTTGATGCCCTTGGTGGACACCGTGAGGGTCACGGAACGCCGCAGCGAGGGCACGAAGTAGCGCTTCTTCTGAATATTCGGGTCGAACCGGCGCTTGGTGCGGCGGTTCGAGTGGGACACATTGTGTCCGAAACCGGGAACGGCTCCGGTCACCTGGCAGGTTGCTGCCATTTCTCTCCTCCAGTTTCACTAATGCCGACGGTCCACCGGACTGCCGGTTCCCCACCGGTCCGCGCACGGACCGTTCGGGGTGGACACGCCGAAGACATCACACATGATTCGACACCGGGCCGGCGCCTGCTGACTCCGCGGTGCGGAGGGCCGACATGCCTGCGCCCGGCGAAGGGCTCGTGTCCGTCAGTTCCGCACGCTCCCGCGGACGGGAGCGCACTTTCGTGACGAGATGTCTCATCAGCGCTGAGCTGAAGCCTGTGAGAGGGGGCCGAAGCAAGATGCAGCGCTCAATGAGCACTGTGTCGATGTCCGGTGATCGGATCCTCCACGCGACGCGGCGGATGCGCGGGCCGTGCGGGGGAAGCTGATCGGTCATCGATCGACACAACAGAAGACAATCCTATGGGAGCCCGGTCGGACCAGGCAAATCCGGTTGATCCCGCGCAGCGGACGTGCCACAGTATTCTCCATGGACTGCCCGCAGGCTGCCCACGGACCGAGGCCACGCACCCGATGAGCCCCCTTCCTCCGGACGGCACGACGCCCGGCCGAGATCCGCGCAGACCCCGGATCCGCCCGGCACAGAGCGAGAACTGGGATCCCGATCGCCCGGCACGCATCGACGCACCCGCAGACGGGCGACCGGCACCCCGGGCGCTCCCGCATCCCACCGCGCCGTACCCGGCCCCGCCGACGTCCCCGCCCGCCTTCCCGGCTCCTCCCTCCTCCGCCCCGAGCCCCGCCCCGCAGTCTGCTCCGCAGCCCGGGGCACCGGCGACGGGGCACTTCACCGGACCCGACGGCCTGGCCTGCTTCCGCGCCGCCGACGGCTCCGTCTACTTCCAGGCCTCCGACGGTCAGTACTACCCGCTGTCAGCACTCGACAGGTCCGCGACGGGCGGCACCGGGCAGACAGGCCACGACCGCAGCGACGTCGACCGGTCCACCTACTACGAGTACATCGCCGCGCACACCGGTGAGCAGCCCAACGCGGTTCCCCGAACGCACCCCGCTCCCGGAGCCGAGGCGCCCGCCGGGTCCGGCAGCGGCGGCACCCCGACCCGCGACAGAGGGGGCCGTCGCAGCGGCCCGCGCATCCTGCTCGCCACCGTGGCCGGTGTTTCGGTCCTCGCGATCGCGCTCGTGCTCGGCGGGAACTTCCTCGGCCCCGACAACGGCATCCGCTCCACCGAGATGCCCTCGGACAGCTCGCAGCCGCAGACCGATGCGGGAACGGGCCACGCCTCCGGCTCCACCGACTCCGCCGCAACCGCCGTGGCCGCCGGCGAGCAGCTCCGGTCGATCTCCGAGGACGACACCGCCCGGGCGATGGACGAGCTGCAGGACCGCTGGGTTGTGCAGCTGAGCGCCAAGCAGGACGGCCTGCGCACCGAGGGCCGCACCTGGACCGAGGAGGACATCCTCGAGGAGTTCGAGCAGAACCGTACCGAGCACCCCGAGGCGATGCTCCTGTGGAGCGGCGACTGGTCGACGTTCCGATTCAACGACTACTGGATCACCGTGCTCGACACGGGCTACGAGGACCCGCAGGAGGCGCTCGCGCACTGCCGCGAGCTCAGCATCGACCGCGACCACTGCTTCGCGAAGAAGCTGTCGACGACCGAGGGCCCGGACGAGGCCACGAAGCTCAATCCCTGAGCGGCCCTGCCCGGCAGGAGCAGGTCAGCGGTGAGGGTGCATGCCGGCGCGCACCCTCCTCGGCGGCCCCGGCTCAACTCATGGCGCTCGCACTGGGAGCGCACTGCGGCCGGGGTGCCGCAGGCGCGGCGCCCCGGCCGCTGCGGCGGCGGGCCCGGTCAGGACAGCATGACGAGGGGCTCTTCGAGCGCCCGGCCGATGTCGGCGAGGAACTGGGAGATCGCCGCCCCGTCGACGACGCGGTGGTCGGCGGACACCGACAGGGTCGTGATCTCGCGGGGGACGATCTCGTCGTCGACCACCCAGGGACGCTTCCGGATGCTGCCGAAGGCGACGATCGCCGATTCGCCCGGGTTGATGATCGGCGTGCCGGAGTCGACCCCGAACACCCCGACGTTGGTGATGGTGATGGTGCCGCCGGCCTGGGACGCCGGGGTCGAGCGGCCGGCCCGCGCGGCCGCGGTGAGGCCGACGATCTCCTGCGCGAGTGCGCCGAGGCCGAGCGCGTGAGCGTTCTTGATGTTAGGGACGACGAGCCCGCGTGGGGTGGCCGCGGCGATCCCGAGGTTGACGTAGTGCTTGATGACGACGTCGTCGCCGTCGAGGACGGCATTGATGCGCGGGGTCCGCAGCGCCGCCCAGATCACGGCCCGCGCCACGACGAGCAGCGGGGAGACCTTGACGTCGGGGCCGAGCAGCTGCGTGGACTTGAGGTGGCGGACGAACTCCATGGTTCGGGTGACGTCGACGTCGAGGAACTCGGTGACGTGCGGGGCGGTGAACGCGGAGTCCACCATCGCCTTGGCCATCATCCGGTTGACGCCCTTGAGCGGCACGCGCTCCTCCGAGCCGGGCTGCGCAGCAGCGGCCGCGGCGCCGGCAGCAGCCGACGCCCCCGCACTGCCGGCCGGCGTCGAGGCGCCCGCCGGGGTCTCCTGTTCGGAGCCTCCGTCGAGGTGGGCGAGCAGGTCGGCGCGGGTGACCTCGCCCCGCGAGCCCGTGGCCCGCACCCCGGCGAGGTCGATGCCGCGATCCTTCGCGAGCTTGCGCACCGGCGGTTTGGCGAGCACCCGCCCGGTGGAGGAACCGGGGTCGGCCGGCCCGTCCGTCCGCGGCTGTGCCTCGGCCGGGGCGGCAGACGGGGCGGTCTCCGTGTCAGCGGCGGGCGCGGCCCGGGAGGCGGGCGCCTCGGGTGCGGGTTGTGCCGCGGCCTGCGGGGAGCCCGCCTGCTTGCGCGGGCGGCGCTTGGAGGACGCGGCCCTCACCCCGTAGCCCACGAGGTTGGGACCGGCCGTGCCGTCGCCGGTCTCCGTCGGCGCGGGGACGACATCGGTCTGGTCCGGCGCGGGAGCACCCGGCTCCGCGACCGGGGTGGTGCCGGCCCTCTCGGATCCGTCGGAGCCCTCGCCGCCGAAGCGGACGATCGGGGTGCCGACGTCAACGGTCTCGCCCTCACCCACGAGGAGCGCCTCGATGGTGCCCGCCTGGGGGCTGGGGAGCTCGACGAGGGACTTCGCGGTCTCGATCTCGACGAGGATCTGGTTGACGGTGACGGTGTCGCCCTCGGCGACCTTCCACGCCACGATGTCGGCTTCGGTGAGGCCCTCGCCGACGTCGGGGAGGGGGAAAACGTTGGACATGAGTACCCTTGCTTGTCTGTCGTCGGGTGGTCGGTCGATCCTCGGGGCGGCCGGCGGCGCTCAGCGTGCTGCCGACCCGCGGCGCCCCGCCCACCGGGCCGGGGCGCCGGGGGCGGGGCGGGCGTCAGTAGGCGAGTGCGCGGTCGACGCCGTCGAGGATCCGGTCGAGGTCGGGCAGGTAGTGGTGCTCGAGCTTGGAGCCGGGGTAGGGCGTGTGGAAGCCGCCCACCCGCAGCACGGGCGCTTCGAGGTGGAAGAACGCGCGCTCGGTGATCCGAGCGGCGATCTCCGCGCCGAGGCCCAGGAACACCGGGGCCTCGTGGGCGACGACGAGCCGGCCGGTCCTGCGGACCGAGGCCTCGATCGTGTCGAAGTCGATCGGGGACAGCGAGCGGAGGTCGATGAGCTCGATGCTCGTGCCCTCCTCCGCCGCGGCCGCGACGACGTCCTTGGCCGTCGGCATGAGGGGGCCGTAGGCGAGGAGCGTGAGGTCGGTCCCCTCGGTCACGACCTGCGCCCGATCGTGGGGCAGGCCGCGCTCGGCGGTGTCGACCTCCCCGCGCATCCAGTAGCGGCGCTTGGGTTCGAAGAACATCACCGGGTCCGGGCTCTGCACGGCCTCCTGGATCATCCAGTAGGCGTCGTGCGGCGTCGACGGTGAGATGAGGCGCAGCCCGGCGTGATGGGCGAACACCGTCTCCGGGCTCTCCGAATGGTGCTCCGGGGAGCCGATCCCGCCGCCGTAGGGCACGCGGATGACGAGCGGCATCTGCTCGTGGCCCTGCGTGCGGTTGTGGAGCTTGGCGAGCTGGGTGACGATCTGGTCGTAGGCCGGGTAGATGAAGGCGTCGAACTGGATCTCGATGACGGGCTTGTAGCCGCGGATCGCCATGCCGATCGAGGTGCCGACGATGCCGGACTCGGCGAGCGGGGCGTCGATGACGCGCGCCTCGCCGAAGTCCTTCTGCAGGCCCTCGGTGACGCGGAAGACTCCGCCGAGCTTCCCGATGTCCTCACCGATGAGGACGACCTTGTCGTCGTCCTCCATCGCCCGGCGCAGCCCGGCGGTGATCGCCTTGGACAGCGGCAGGGTGGTGAGCGAGGACCCGGGGGCCTCGGTCGTCGTGGTGTCTGCTGCCATGTCAGCGCCCCCCGTCCGTCGTGTCGGCGAAGGAGTCGAGGTAGTCGAGGTACGCGGCCTTCTCCTCGGCGACGAGGGAGTGCTCCCCGGCGTAGGCGAAGTCGAAGATCTCCGCGGGGTCGGGTTCGGGCATCTCCATGCATGCCTTGCGGATGCGTGCAGCCAGGGTGTCGGCCTCGGCGTCGACCTCGGCGAAGAAGCCGTCGTCGGCGAGACCCGACTTCTCGAGGTGGGCGCGCAGCCGGCTGATCGGGTCCTTGGCCTTCCACTGCTCGGTGACAGCGGCGTCGCGGTACTTGCTCGGGTCGTCGGCGGTGGTGTGCGCGCCCATCCGGTACGTGAAGGCTTCGATGAGCATGGGACCGTGTCCGGCGCGGACGCTGTCGAGCGAGGCGCGGGCGACTGCGTACATCGCGATGATGTCGTTGCCGTCGACGCGGACTCCCGGCACCCCGAAGCCCTCGCCGCGCTTGAACAGCGGCACCGTGGTCTGCACGCTCGTCGGCTCGGAGATCGCCCACTGGTTGTTCTGGCAGAAGAAGAGGACGGGGGCGTGGAAGGCACCGGCGAAGGTCAGGGCCTCGGAGACGTCGCCCTGCGAGGTGGCGCCATCGCCGAAGCACGCGATGGTGGCGCTGTCGCGCTCGATGTCACCGGTGCCGACGTCCCCGTCGAGGCTGATCCCCATCGCGTACCCGGTGGCGTGGAGCGCCTGGGAGCCGATGACGATCGTGTAGGTGTGGAAGCGGTTCTCCTGGGGGTCCCAGGCGCCGTGGTTCTGCCCGCGGAACATGCCGAGCAGGGTCTCCGGCTGCACGCCGCGGCACCAGGCGAGGCCGTGCTCGCGGTAGGTCGGGAAGACGAAGTCCTGCGGGCGCAAGGCCCGGCCCATTCCGATCTGGGCGGCCTCCTGGCCGAGCAGCGGGGCCCACAGGCCCAGCTGACCCTGGCGCTGCAGGGCGTTGCCCTCCGCGTCGACGCGGCGCACGAGCACCATGTCGCGGTAGAAGTTCCGGAGGTCGTCGTCGGTGAGCTCTGCGGCGAAGGCGTCGTACTCTCCCGAGCTCACGCGATCGCCTTCGGGGGTCAGCATCTGAATCATTCTCGGCTCCGAGTTCGTCTTCGAGTCGGGGGCCTGCGCAATGTTCGATGTCATACCAGTTCTCCTCATGTCGTGGCCCCCGGATGAGGGTGTCGTCCGGTCGCCAGCGGCTGTGGTGCCGTGATGCGGGTGTGCTCGGCGGCCCCGTGGTGGTGATGCATTTCACATAGTGGATATACGCTAACGGATTCATCGCACTCTGCAAAACTATGCGGCTCGCCTTCCCGGGCGCCTCCCGGCGCCCGTCCTCGCGGCGCGGCGGCATCGCTGCCCTCGGCCCGTCGGCACCGCGGCCGGTGCCCGCGGATACCCCTCACGCTAGGCACCGTCCGGCGTCGCTTGTCGAGGACTGCCGAGGTCCGATCGGGTTTTGTCATCTCCTCCACAATTGCTCGGACGTCGGAGTGAATCCCCTCGTCAGCGGCCTGGATCCGCAGCCGCGAGCGTGCTCAGCGGCGGGTGCCGACGGAGTCCTGCACCGATTCCACCTCCCCGGAGAAGAACCCGGCGCGGGAGTCCTGCCAGGCGAGCAGGCCCGGCTCCCCCTCCCGGTGGAGGCGGTCGATCGTCGCGGCGTAGACATCGCCGCCGTGGGCGAACCCGGGATTCGCGAGCACCTCGTCGATCTGGTCCTCCGTCCGCCCGGCGGACAGCTCATCGTCGCGCAGCGCGTCGGTGTCGAGGTCGACGGTGATCGTCGTCCAATGCGGCCGGTCCGGGTTCTCGCCGCCGTCGAGGTCGGGGACGAGGTCCTGCTCGTGCTCGATCGACAGCGTCGAGATCCCGTCGGGGATGTCGAAATCCGAGACCGGGCTCGCGACGGTGAGCAGGGCCGTGACGGAGACCGAGTTCCGGAACGCGGGGTCCGCCGCGAGGGAGGCCGCGGTGATGCCGCCCTGGGAGTATCCGACGAGCATGACCTCCTCGTCCGCGCCGATCCCGGCCTCGGCGACCGCCTGCCGCACGGTCTCCCGCATCGCTGTGTCGTGCCCGGCCACGCCCTCGACATTGGTCGTGAGATCGGTCGAGTTCTTCCCGGTGCGGGCGGACCAGTCGGTCGTCGCGGGCACGTACACGATCCACCGCACCGCGCCGTCGGCCCCGCGGATCCGCTCGATCTGCACCCGCCCGTTGTCCCTGCCGCGGTGACCGGCCAGCGTGCGGGCGAACAGCTCGGGGAGGCCGGCGGGCGCCCGGGCCGGCCGCCGGCCCGGGGAGCGCTCCGCGTGCTCGACGTCGACCCCGGTGCGACGCATGAGCCCGCCCGCCCGACCGCCGGCGATCACCCACTCGGTGACCGACTGCGAATCGTGCGGCCACGGCCCCCGGTCGCCGAACTGCGCCTGGAGTCCCGGCGGCACGCCGAGGAAACCGGCGGCGAACCCGGGCAGCACGTGCTCGATGATCCGGGCGGCACCGTCGGAGCCGGCGAACAGCTCTCGCCCGAGGACGGCCAGACCCGCCGCGGTGATCTCCGGCAGGTCGATGCCGAACGCGTCCTCGAGGAGCTCGTCGAGACCGATCCGGTCGGCGATGGCGAGGACGACGCCGGCAGTGACGAGGCCGCGGAACAGGACCGGGGCGAGGAGGGGGATCGCCGTGCGAACGGCGTGCCCGAGGACGTTGCCCATGGCCGTGAGCACCCGGTCGAAGAGACGCGCGGCGAAGTCCTCGGCAGCCCGGTAGGCGAGCATCGCCGCCCCGAGCGCTATCCCGGTGCCGGCGAGCCGCCCCGACACCCCGGCCGCTGCGCCGAGGAACTCCGTGCTCCGCCGGGACACCTCGAAGGCGGTCGTCGGCGCCGTCACCGCGGAGAGCTCGAGCACGAGGTCGAGCTCGCTCCCGGCGCTGCGGAGGAAGAGCTCGGCGACCTCCTCGGCGATCCCGCGCAGCTCCGCGGCGAAGTCGGCGAGGTCCTCGGTCCGCGCGCGGGTGCCGCCGGGCCCGCCGTGGGTGGAGACTCCGTGGCTCATCGACGACCCGTCCCGCACCGGCCGCCTCGACGGGAGTCACCGACGCCGGGCTCCCCGACGGGCCCTCCGGTCGCGCTCCCGCGGGTCTCCCCGGCCGCGGCGAGAACGGCGCGATGCAGATCGGCGCGGACCCGGTCACGCACCTGTGCGGCGAGGGGATGCGCGCCGAGCGCGGGTGCCGCCGTGCACGCCACCGGCCCCGCCCCTCCCCTTCCGGGCGGGGACGCCGACCGGCCGATCGTCCACGGCTCCGGTTCGACCCCGCGGCACCCGAGGACGCCGAGCGCCGCCGCCGGGGTCTCGCGGGGGACGAGCTCGGCGATGAGCTCCGGCAGGCGAGCGGCCCGATCGACCCGGCCGAGCAGGCAGCCGCCACCGGGGTGGGTCGACCGGCCGTGAGCGTCCGTCCAGCGCCAGACCACGCAGCATGCGCGGTGGAGCACACCGGCGCTCACGACGATCCGGAGGCCCGGACCGAGCAGCTCGAACCCGCCGACCACCGGGGCCCCGCCGAGGATGAGCGAGGCCCGCGCGACCCAGGCCGCGGTCGGCCCGGTCGACAGCTCGGTCGGTGCCGGCTCGGGGTCCGACGGCCCGGCCGACAGCGGCCCGGTCGGCGATGGGCCCTGTCCGCCCGGCCCGGGCCGGGCGGACAGGGCACAGCTCACAGCCGTGGGACGCTGGGTGTCCGGCCAGCCGGCCTGCAGATCCGGCGGCAGGGCGAGCACCTCCGCAGCGGAGAACGGGATCCAGCGCCTGTCCGGCCCATGCTCCCGAGGCGATTCCACGACCCCCCTCCTCATGGCGATCCCCCTCCTCACAGCAGGCCCCCTCCTCACAGCAGGAGCGCATCGGCGGGCAGCTCGGCGTCCTGCACCGCAGGAATATGACGCGCATAGGCGTCGACGACGGCGAGTGCGAGCTCCCGGAGCCGGTGGAGCTCGGTGACGCGGTCGGCGAGCTCGTCCCGGAACCTGTCCGCGGACGTCGACGCCCACTCCGTTCCACCGCCGCGCAGGCAGCGTTCGGCGATCTGCGCGAGGGAGTCCGCGACCTCCTCCCAGCCGCGCCGGTTCTTCTCGAGTTCGTCGATGAGCATGCGCCCACCGTGCACCGGGCCGCAGCCGCCCATCGAGCCCTCGGTGCTCCCTGTGGACGGACGTTGATCCGTCCACCGTCGGGAACCGCACAGGAGAGACCACGATCCCCGCCCCGGGGTCGCAGGGGAGGCAGCCCTGTCCACAGGCCGCGCTCGCACCGGTCGCACGGCCGTGCGCCGATCACCCGTGCACCCGGCCCGCAGGCGCATCCGCTCACCCCTCAGCGCGCTCCGTCGCACCCCACAGCGCGCTCCGGCTCGCCCCCTCGATCACCCTCCGGTGCGCCCGCCGGACTCCCCTCCCACCGTCGGGACGCTCGTGCGAAGATGTGGGCATGACTCGCGTGACTCTCGCCCAGCTCGATCCGACCATCGCCCTCGGACCCCTCGACGGCCGCTATCGGGCGGATGCCGCTCCGCTCGTCGACCACCTGTCCGAGGCCGCCCTCAATCGCAATCGGATCCATGTCGAGGTCGAATGGTTCATCCATCTGGCCGATGCCGGCGTGGTGCCGGGCACCCGCGCGCTCCTCGACGAGGAGCGCGCCCATCTGCGGTCGATCGTCACCGGCTTCGACCAGGAGACGATCTCCCAGCTCGCGATGTTCGAGGCCGTCACCGTCCACGACGTCAAGGCCGTCGAGTACGCGATCAAGGAGGCGCTGAGCCACGTCGGCGCCGAGGACCTGTCCGAGCTCGTCCACTTCTGCTGCACCTCGGAGGACATCAACAACCTGTCCTACGCCGTGGGCATCAAGGATGCGGTGGAGACCGTGTGGCTGCCCCGCGCGGCCGCCCTCATCGACGCGCTCGCGGCGATGGCGCTCGAGCTCGCCGACGTCCCCATGCTCTCCCACACCCACGGACAGCCCGCGACGCCGACGACCATGGGCAAGGAGGTCGCAGTGGTCGTCCACCGGCTCCACCGCCAGTACGACCGGATCGCGGCGACGGAGTACCTCGGCAAGATCAACGGGGCGACCGGCACCTATGCCGCCCACGCCGTCACCGTCCCCGACGCCGATTGGCCGCGGATCGCGCAGACGTTCGTCGAGGGGCTCGGCCTCACCTTCAACCCGCTCACCACGCAGATCGAGTCCCACGACTGGCAGGCGGAGCTCTACGCCGACGTCGCGCGGTTCAACCGGATCGCCCACAACCTCGCCACCGACATGTGGACCTACATCTCGATGAACTACTTCACGCAGATCCCGGTCGAGGGCGCGACCGGCTCGTCGACGATGCCGCACAAGGTCAACCCGATCCGCTTCGAGAACGCCGAGGCGAACCTCGAGCTGTCGTGCGCGCTCCTCGACTCCCTGGCCTCGACGCTGGTGACGAGCCGCCTGCAGCGCGACCTCACCGACTCGACCTCCCAGCGCAACATCGGCGTGGCGCTCGGCCACTCGCTGCTGGCGCTCAACAACCTCGTCAAGGGCCTCGACAAGCTCGCGATCAACACCGCGGCGCTCGACGCCGACCTCGACGCGAACTGGGAGGTCCTCGCCGAGGCGATCCAGTCGGTCATGCGCGCGGCCTACCTGCAGGGCGTGCCCGGCATGGACAACCCCTACGAGAAGCTCAAGGAGCTCACGCGCGGCCATCGGGTGGGACGCGAGGAGCTCGTGGAGTTCGTGCGCGGGCTCGGCCTGCCGGAGCCGGAGACGGAGCGGCTCGCAGCGCTCACCCCGGCGACGTACACCGGTCTGGCCGCAGACCTCGCCCGCGCGAAGGGGCGCGCCTGGCAGGAACGCAGCGCGGGCTGACCCTGACGACGGTTCCGGAGCAGTCCGGGCGACCGTGCACAGGAGCTGCGACATCCCGGGATCCCCGCGGAATCAGCCCATCCGCAGGGCGCGCATGACGTCGAGGGCGCCGGTCATCACCTGCTGGAAGCGAGCCGGGGAGAGGCGTCCGCCGGGTGCGAGCGGCACGAGAGCCTGGTGAGCGATCGTCCGGGTGCGGGTGAACTGGAGCAGGCCCTCCGGCCCGTGGCGGTGCCCGAGCCCGGAGTCCTTCCACCCGCCCGAGGGCGCGTCGATCGACCCCCAGGCCGCGGCGAACGCCTCGTCGACGTTGACCATCCCGGCCTCGAGGCGCCGCGCGACGGCCATCCCGTGCCGCCGGGAGCCGGAGAACACGCTCGCGTTAAGACCGTAGGGGGTGTCGTTGGCCGCGAGCACCGCCTCGTCCTCGCTGTCGACCGCGGACACCGCCACGACTGGGCCGAAGGTCTCCTCCCGGCACAGCTGTGCGGACTCCGGCACATCGACGAGCACCGTGGGCTCGAAGAAGAACGGGCCGAGGTCGGGCCGCGCCCGGCCGCCCGCGAGCACTCGGGCGCCGGCGGCCACGGCATCGACGATGTGCTCCTGCACCCGATCGAACTGCGCGGCCGAACTCAGGGTGCCGACCTCGGCCGAGTGATCGAAGGCCGCCCCCAGGGTGAGAGCCCGGGTCGCGGCCGCGAAGCGCGTGCAGAACTCCTCGTAGAGCGGCCGCACGACGTAGATCCGCTCCATCGACAGGCACAGCTGGCCGCTCGAGCTGAAGCTCCCGCGCACCGCGCCGGCGACCGCGGCGTCGATATCCGCGTCCGCACACACGATCATCGGGTTCTTGCCGCCGAGCTCGAGGACGGTGGGCAGCAGCCGGGCCGCCGCCTCGGCCGCGATGCCGCGCCCCGCGCAGGTGGACCCGGTGAAGGACAGCCCGTCGACGTGGTCGAGCAGACTCTCCCCGACCTCGGCGACCTCGCCGGGCACGAGCTGCCAGACATCGGCCGGGAGTCCTGCCCGGATCGCGAGCCGCCGCACGAGCACGCTCGACAGCGGGGTCGCGGAGTCGGGCTTGTGGACCACGGCGTTGCCGGCGACGAGGGCGGCGAGAAGATCCGTGGCACCGAGCGACAGCGGATAGTTCCAGGGGCTGATGAAGCCGACGACACCGAGCGCGGACCGGTCGATGCGCGTGGTCGTCAGCCCCGGGATCGCGCCGCGCCGGGAGCGCGCCCGGAGCACCCGCGAGGCGGTCACCCCGGTGTAGCGGCATACGTTGTAGGCGTCGAGCACCTCGTCGTAGGCGTGCAGCCGCGCCTTGCCGTTCTCCGCCTGGATGACATCGAGGATGAGCTCCTCGTGGGAGCGGATGAGGGTATGGAGTCGCAGCACGACGGCGGCGCGCTCCCGCACCGGGCGGTCCGCCCAGGCCCTGCCGGCGATCCGGGCGGCGCGGGCGCGCACGGCGACATCGTCCGCCGTGCACCCGGCGAAGGTGCCGAGCAGCTCCCCGGAGAAGGGTGCCCTGACCTCGACCGGGGCGCCGGAGCCGGAGACATCGGCGAGCGGATCCCCGGCGAGGAACTCCCGCAGCCGCTCGGGCAGGGCGACCGGGTGCTCGGCCGAGGCGGTTGCAGGAGAGGCCGCGGAGGAGGCGGCAGGAGTGGTAGCGGCAGGAGAGGTGCCGGTGTCGGCGGTGCGCTTCGCAGTCATCCCCCCATGATCCCAGACGCGCCCCCGGGATCACCCGACCCTACGCATGAGTAACAAATCGGGTCGCCGTCGATTAGGCCGGCGCCATGGTGAGTGCAGAGCTGCGCAGGGCCGTCGGCGATCTCGACGGGCCGTTCGGCGTCATCGATCGCGATGCCTTCGATCGCAACATCGCCGCGCTCCGCGCCCGTGCCGCCGGGCTCCCGATCCGGGTCGCCTCGAAATCCCTCCGCGCACCCCACGCCCTCGAACGGGTCCTCTCCGCCCCCGGCTACGGCGGGATCCTCGCCTTCTCACTGCCCGAGGCGCTCGATCTCCACCGGCTCGGCTTCCGCGACATCGTCGTCGCGTATCCGACCGTCCACCGGGAGGGTCTCCGCGCGCTGGCGGCCGACGCCGAGGCGCTCGCCCACATCACGCTCATGGTCGACTCGGACGAGGGCATCGATGTCCTGCTCGCAGCGCTCGCCCCCACTCACGGCCCCGCCGGTTCGACCGCCGCGCAGCCGCTGCGCCTGTGCCTCGACCTCGATGCCTCGCTCCGTCCGGCGCACCGATTCACCCGCGGTCGGGTGCACTTGGGCGTCCGCCGAAGCCCGGTGCGGGAGGTCGCCGAGGCGCTCGCCCTCGCCGGGCGGATCGTGGCCGACCGGCGACTCCGGCTCGTCGGCGTGATGTCGTACGAGGGGCAGATCGCCGGTCTCGGCGATGCCGGGCGCGGTGCGCACGCGCTCGCCGTGCGCACCGTGCGCCGGATGTCCGTCGCGGAGCTGCGCGAGCGCCGCACCCGGGTCGTCGCCGCGCTCCGCGAGGTCGCCGAGCTCGAGTTCGTCAACGGCGGCGGCACCGGTTCGCTCGAGACGAGCGCGGCCGAGGGCACGCTCACCGAGCTCACCGCGGGCTCCGGCCTGTTCTCCCCCGGCCTCTACGACACCTACCGCGGCTTCCGTCACGAGCCGGCGGCGTTCTTCGCCCTCCCCGTGGTCCGCAGGCCGGCCCCCGGCTGGGTGACGGTCGCCGGCGGGGGCTGGATCGCCTCGGGCCCGCCCGGGGACGACCGGCGGCCGACGATCGCCTGGCCGGAGGGCCTCGCCTACAGCTCCACCGAGGGCCCCGGCGAGGTGCAGACCCCGCTCCACGGTCCGGGCGCGGACACGCTGCCGCTCGGCGCCCACGTCTTCCTCCGGCACGCCAAGGCCGGGGAGCTCGCGGAGCACCTCACCGGATTCCACATCGTCGCCGGCGGTCAGATCATCGACTCATGGTCGACGTATCGAGGTTCCGGATGGGCGCACTGACAGGTGCGCCGACGGGCGGGACCGGACGAAGCCGCCGCGTGAGCACCTGGTCGGGCACCGCGCATGCCCACCCCGCGGCGTTCCATGCTCCCGCCGACGAATCCGAGCTCGCCGCGGTCGTCGCCGCGGCGAACGGGAGCGGGGAGCGGATCCGCGTCATCGGCGCCGGGCACTCCTTCACCCCCGTCGCACTCGGGACCGGGACCATGATCTCCCTCGACGCGCTGAGCGGGATCGTCGCCGTCGATGCCGCCACCCGGCGGGTGCGCTTCCGGGCGGGCACCCGGCTGCGCGACATCCCCGCGCTGCTCGCCCCGCACGGCCTCGCGCTGGCCAACCAGGGCGACGTCGACCCGCAGTCGCTCGCCGGCGCGATCTCCACCGGGACCCACGGCACCGGGCTCGGCTTCACCGGGTTCGCCGGGATGGTCACCGGCCTCACGCTCCTCACCGCCGACGGCGCGCGCCGCGAACTCTCCCGAGCCGCGGACCCCGACGTCTTCGACCTCGCCCGCCTCAGTCTCGGCGTGCTCGGTGTCATCACCGAGATCGAGCTCGCGTGCGTCCCGCGCTTCGACGTCGTCGCCCGCGAGCAGTCCGAGCCCTTCGACGATCTCCTCGCGACCTTCGTCGCCCGCTCCGCGCAGTGCGATCACCTCGAGTTCTACTGGTTCCCGCACACCGACCGAGCGCTCGTCAAGACGAACGTGCGGGTGGCCCCCGGCCAGGCGCCGCCAGCCGGGGTGTCCGCCGCCCGGCCCCGCCGCCGCCTCGCGCAGCTGCTGAACGAGGAGGTGCTCGACAACGGGGCGCTGCGGGCGATCTGCGAGATCGGCCACCGCGCGCCGGCGCTCGTGCCGTTCTTCAACCGGGCCGCCGCGGAGGCGGCCTCGAACCGCCTCTACCGGGCGCCCGCGCACGAGGCCTTCGTGTCCCCGCGCCGCGTCAGGTTCACCGAGATGGAGTACGCGGTGCCGCTCGCCGCCGGGCCCGAGGTGCTCGCCCGGATCCGCGACCTCATCGAGGAGCGCCGGTGGCGGATCTCGTTCCCCCTCGAGGTGCGCACGACGGCCGCCGACGACGTGCCCCTGTCGACCGCGACGGGCCGGGAGTCGATGTACATCGCCTGCCACCGGTTCTTCCGCGACGACTCCGCGGAGTACTTCCGCCGCATCGAGCAGATCTGCCGCGAGTTCGACGGCCGCCCGCACTGGGGCAAGGTCCACACGCTCACCGCCGCCGAGCTCGGTGCGGTCTACCCGCGCTTCGAGGACTTCCGGACCCTGCGGGCGCGCCTCGACCCGCACGCGGTGGTCGGCAGCGCCTACACGGATTCGCTGTTCGCCCCCGAGCGCTGACAGCCGTCGCCCGGGGTGGTCGGCCGCTTGGCGCGGCGGGCGCTCACCGGCCGGTGCGGCGGCTGCTCAATCGAGGATCCGGTACTCGAGCACCGGCCTGCCGGCGGAGCCGTAGCGCGGCCGGCGGTCGAGCGCTCCGGCGTCGGTGAGCGCCTCGAGGTACCGGCGGGCGGTGACGCGCGAGACCCCGATCCGGTCCCCGACCTCGGCTGCGGACATCGCGCTCCCGTCGGCGAGCACCCCGGTGATCTGCTCCTGCACCGCTTCCGGCACCCCTTTGGGGGCCGTCTTCGCCGGCGCGGCGCCGAGGGCCGCGAGCGCGGCGTCGACCTCGGTCTGCGTCATCTCCGCCCCGTCGCAGTCGGCGGCGAGCGTGGCCCGGTAGCCCAGGTACGCCTCGAGCTTGGACTTGAATACCGGGAAGGTGAAGGGCTTGATGATGTACTGCACGACACCCAGCGACAGCGCCTCCTGGACGACCTGCATGTCGCGGGCGGCGGTCACCGCGACGACGTCGACGGGGATGTGCTTGCCGCGGATCGCGCGGAGCAGCTGCAGCCCGTGGCCGTCGGGCAGGTTCATGTCGAGGAGGACGAGGGTGATCCGCGCCGGGTCCATGCCGATGATCTGGCCGCTGAGCGCGGCGAGCGCCTGCGTCGCGTTGCGGGCGATCCCGGCGACGTGGAATCCCTCGAGCCGATCGACGTACTGGGCGTGCGCCTTCGCGGCGACGCTCTCGTCCTCGACGACGAGGACTCCGACACCGTGATCATCGGTCTGCCTGTGCTGCGCTCCCATACTCGTCTCCAGCCTAATGGATTCCCTCGGATCCGGGCCGCGAGCCGGCTTCGGGCGTCGTCGCGGGCCCGATGGAAGACCCCGTCGCGGGCCCGGGCGCGGAGGCCGGCGCGGCATCGCGCGACACCCCGGACCCCGCGGCGCCTCCTGCGGCATCCCACGGTTCCTCCGGCATCGCGACGATCGGCAGGCTGCCCGTGGGGACGCCGGACTGGCGGATCGGCGGTGTGCCGGGCAGCCACACCTCGAACGCCGCGCCCAGCGGGTCGCCCTCGCAGTCGGGCCCGCCGCGCACGTCGATCGCCCCGCCGAGGCGGCGCACCGCCTGCACGACGAGCGACAGCCCGACCCCGCGGGCACCGTCCTCGGTGCGGCCGGCGCCCGAATCCTGCTCGACGCCGTCGTGCTTGGTGGAGAAGCCGCGCTCGAACACCTGGTCCACGGAGTCCTCGGAGATGCCGGGGCCGTCGTCGGCGACCTCGACGGTGTAGCCGCGCTCCTCGGCTCCGGAGATCGTGAGGTACACCCGGCGGCGCTCCGGTGCTGTGCCGGCCCGGGACACCGCGTCGAAGGCGTTGTCGAGGAGGTTGCCGATCACGGTGACGAGGTCGCGGTCCTCGGCCGCCAGCCCGCCGGTCAGGCCGCTCGTGTCGACCTCGAGGTCGATGCCGGCCTCCTTGGCCTGGGAGAGTTTCGTGAGCAGCAGGGCCGAGAGCACAGGGTGGTCGAAGCCGCCGAGCAGGTTGTCCGCCGGCCGGTCCATCTGGTCGATCTCACGGGTGGCGAACTCGAGCGCCTGGTCGCTGTGACCGATCTCGATGAGCGACACCATGGTGTGGAGCCGGTTGGCGTACTCGTGGGTCTGCGAGCGCAGGGACTCGGAGAAGGACCGCACCGACACGAGCTCGCCGGACAGCTCCTGGAGCTCGGTGTGGTCGCGCATGGTGGTGACCCAGGTGTCCGGGGACTGCTCAGTGGGCTGCTGGTTCACGACAAGCACGTGGTCATCGGTGTAGTGGATCTCGTCGCGCGCCCAGCGGCCGCTGACGAGCAGCTCGCGCAGCGATCCGGGCAGCTCGAGGTCGGCGATCCGCACCGGGTCCCCTGTCCCGTCCGCGGGCAGGCCGACGAGTTCGGCGGCCTCGGTGTTGTGGAGGACGATGCCGTGGTTGCGGTCGACGAGGAGCAGCCCTTCGCTCACCGCCTGGAGGACGGAGGAGTAGAAGTCGAGCATCTCGCCGAGCTCCTGGGTCCCGTAGTCGCCGGTCACCCGTTTGAGTCCGCGGGAGGCGAGCCACACCGCGATCGTGCCCATGAGGATCGTCAGCGCACCGCTGCCGATGATCCAGCGACCCTGGGGGGCGAAATCGGCGCGGATGGAGTCGGCCTGGAGCCCGGTGGCGACGACGGCGGCGACCTCGGCGTCCGCGGCCGGTTCCTCCCCCGGGGGCGTGCTGTAGACGGGGGCGACGGCGTAGAGGGTGCCACCGGCCTCGCCGTCGACGAACTGGAGGACGGTGCGCCCGGAGAGCACGGGGTCGGGATCGATCGCGGCGAGGACCTCCGCGGCGGCCTCCTCCGTCGCCGGGCCGCCGGTGGCGGGGATCGTTTCCCCCGGGTTGCTCGTCCCGGAGCCGATCTCCGCCCCGCGCAGCGCATCGGCGGAGAACACCGCGAGCCGATCGAGCTCGTAGTCGGCCTTGACCGCGGTGAGGTAGTCGGTGAAGTCCTCGCGCCCCTGCGTGCCCTCGACCCACCCGGGGCCGGCCCCGGGGGCCTGCTCATCGGGGGAGTAGAAGGCGGAGTCGGCGAACAGCGCCTCGTGGACGGCCGGGGAGGCGGCGAGCGAGTCCGCGGAGGAGGCCAGGAGGCTCTGGAAGTGCTCGTTGTTCTTCTGCGAGAGCTGGATGTAGAGGATCGTCGTGGTGAGCAGCACGATGCCGAGGAACATCACGGTGATCGCGCGGAGGATCTGCCCGGCGACCCCGATCCGGAACCAGCGCAGCGGCCCCCTGCCGCGGCGGCGACGGCGATCGGGCCGACGCCAGTGCACGGCCCGGGCGGACCGGCGGCGCGGTCGCTCGGCATCCCGCTGCGGCTCGCCTCCCGATTCCGCAGGCGCGGCGGCGGGGACCTGCGCACGCGACCCGTCCTCCGGCTTCGGCTGCGGCACAGGCGGTTCGGGCAGATCACGGGCGCTCATGGGGACATTGTGCCGCAGTCCGCGCCCGGGCCGGGCCCATCGGGTCGCCGGATCGGCACATGCGCGTGGTGGATCCGCCACGTCCCCGGGCCGGCGGCTACCCGGTTCCCCTCACCTCCCCGGGCCGGGCGCCTCACCTCGCCGGACCGGGGTCCACCCGGACGCCACCCGGGCTCCGGCCGCCGACCGCCCGCCCGGCTGATCCGCACATCCTGCCGCCCGGCCCTCCCGTCACCCTCTTGATTCATACCCCCTAGGGGTATATTCTCCAGATATGGACACACCGCAGACCCACCCGGAGCCGCAGCCGCCGCACGGCTACACCGCGGACAAGGCCGCCCACCTCGCACGGGTCAGACGCATCGAGGGGCAGGTGCGCGGGATCGGCCGGATGATCGAGGACGACAAGTACTGCATCGACATCCTCACCCAGGTCTCCGCCGCCACCGCCGCGCTCCACTCCCTGTCGATCCGCCTGCTCGACGAGCACATGCAGCACTGCGTGGTGACCGCGGCGCAGGAATCGCCCGAGTCGGCCGAGGCGAAGATCGCCGAGGCCACCGCCGCGATCGCCCGACTCATCAAGAGCTGAGGGGCTGCGCCGGCTTCACCGGATCCACCCGCCCATCACCGCCATCCACCACTGAAGGAGCACCACATGACCACCACCACGATCACCGTCACCGGCATGACCTGCGGACACTGCGTCGCCGCCGTGAAGGAGGAGGTCGGGGCGCTGCCCGGCGTCTCCGCCGTCGAGGTCGACCTCGTGGCCGGCGGTGGCTCCCCCGTCACCATCACCTCCGAGCAGCCGCTCGATGATGCGGCCGTCGCCGCCGCGGTCGACGAGGCCGGCTACGAGGTGAAGTGACATGACCTCCCCCAGCGCCTCGCGCACCTCGGGACCGGGCGGAGCCGCAGGACCGGCGGGCACCCCCGCCGGCACCTCGGCCCCGGTGGGGGTGCGCGAGCTCGACCTCGACATCACCGGGATGACGTGCGCCTCGTGCTCGGCCCGGATCGAGAAGAAGCTCAACCGGCTCGACGGCGTGAGCGCGAGCGTCAACCTGCCGCTCAACTCCGCCCATGTCGAGGTCACCGGCGACGTCAGCGATGAGCAGATCACCGACACGGTGTCCCGCGCCGGCTACTCCGCGACCGTCCGCGCCCCTTTCACCGGCGGCGCCGGCCCGGAGGTCGTCGACTACGGCACGGAGCGGCTGCGTCCCCGCCTCATCGGCTCGGCGATCCTCGGCGTGCCCGTGATCGCGATCTCGATGGTGATGGGCTGGCACTTCCCCGGCTGGCAGTGGGTGGTGCTGGTCCTCAGCCTGCCGGTCATCACCTGGGGCGCCTGGCCGTTCCACCAGGCGGCGTTCAAGGCCGCCCGCGGCGGTTCGACGACGATGGACACCCTGGTCAGCGTCGGCATCACCGTCGCCGGCCTGTACTCGCTCTTCACCCTCGGCCTCGCCGTGTCCCGCGGCCACGTCCTCCACCTGCCGCACGACTACCACATCTGGTTCGAGGCGGCCGTCGCGATCACGGTGTTCCTCCTCATCGGCCGGCTCACCGAGGAGCGCGCGAAGGGCGCCGCGACGCGCGCGCTGCGCGAGCTGCTGAGCCTGGGCGCCCGTTCGGCGACCGTGCTCCGGGGCGAGGGCGCTGCCCGCACCGCGGTCGAGGTGCCCGTCGAGGACCTCGTGATCGGCGACGTGTTCCGGGTCAGGCCCGGGGAGAAGATCGCCACCGACGGGGTCGTCGTCGCCGGCCACTCCGCGATCGACGAGTCGATGCTCAGCGGTGAGAGCGTGCCGGTCGAGGTCGCCGAGGGCGATCCCGTCACCGGGGCGACCGTCAACACCTCCGGCGCGCTCGAGGTCCGCGCCACCCGCGTCGGTGCGGAGACCACGCTCGCCGCGATGGCTGATCTCGTCACCCGCGCGCAGACCGGCAAACCGCCGGTGCAGCGCTTGGCCGACCGGGTGTCGGCGGTGTTCGTGCCGGCCGTCATCGTCATCGCCGTGCTCACGCTGCTCGGCTGGGGGCTGCTCGGCGGCACCTGGACCACCGGGCTCCATGCCGCGCTCACGGTGCTCATCATCGCCTGCCCGTGCGCGCTCGGACTCGCCACCCCGACCGCGCTCGCGGTGTCCTCGGGCCGCGGCTCGCAGCTCGGCATCCTCGTCTCCGGGCCCGAGGTGATGGAGAGCACCCGCAAGGTCGACACCATCGTGCTCGACAAGACCGGCACCGTGACCGAGGGCCGCATGGAGGTCGTCGGGCACGATCTCGCACCCGAGCAGCTCGCCCGGGTCGGCGCCGCCGAGTCCCGCAGCGAGCACCCGATCGCCCAGGCGATCGCCCGCGCGGCGGAGTCGGCGAGTGCCGGGGACGCCGGGCCCGCGCGTCTCGACGTCACCGACTTCGAGAACATCCCCGGCGGCGGCATCCGCGCCGTGGTCGACGGCCGGACGCTGCTCATCGGGCGCCCCGGGCTGCTCCGCGAGGCCGGGATCCCCGGTGTCGCCGACGAGTCCGAGGGGGCCGCCGCGACGCTCGTCGCCGCGGCGATCGACGGGGAGTACGTCGGCCGCATCGAGGTCGCCGACACCGTCAAGCCGAGCGCCGCCGCCGCGATCGGCGAGCTCCGCGAGCTCGGGCTCGAGCCCGTGCTCCTCACCGGCGACCACGCCGGGGCCGCGCACGCCGTGGCCCGCGAGGTCGGCATCACCCGGGTCCACGCCGACGTCCGCCCGGCGGACAAGGTCGCGGTCGTCGAGCGGCTGCAGGACGAGGGCCGGGTCGTGGCGATGGTCGGCGACGGGGTCAACGACGCCGCAGCGCTCGCCCGCGCGGACCTCGGGCTGGCGATGGGCAGCGGCACGGATGCCGCGATCGCGGCCTCGGACATCACGCTCGTGGCCAGCGATCCGCAGCAGATCCCGCAGGCCGTCCGCCTGTCCCGGCGCACGCTCAGGATCATCAAGGGCAACCTGTTCTGGGCCTTCGCCTACAACACCGCCGCGATCCCGATCGCCGCGGCCGGGCTGCTCGACCCGATGATCGCCGGGGCCGCGATGGCGTTCAGCTCGGTGTTCGTCGTGCTCAACAGCCTGCGCCTGCTCCGCTTCCGCTGACCCCCGGAATGCGATATCTCGCGGTTCCTGAGAAGGAATCCGCGAGATATCGCAGTCTCAGCGCTCCACGTGAGGACGCCACACATGGGCTCGCCGGCACGAGTTCGCCCCCACGAGGCCGCCCGCTCAAGGTCGCCCGCATGCGGCCGTCCGCACGGGGACGGGGAGCTCACTTGAGGACGGGGAACTCCGTGTTCTCGTGCTGGGTGTCGTTGCGGGTGACCCAGTTGAGCAGCGCGGCCACAGCGGTCACGACGACGAAGGTGATGGCGGTGTAGAGCACCGAGAGGCCGAGCGCGGTGAGCGACTTCCAGGCCTGCGTGAAGATCACCGTGGAGACGAACACGACCATCGCCGCGATGAAGCCGAAGATCATCGTGTGCTGGTAGGTGACGGCCTTGGCCGGCTGCCCGGCGGGTGTAGTGGGCTTCCGAGGTGAGGTCATGGCCTCCATTCTACGCCTCGGCCCCGCACCCGGCCTCCCGGCGGCGGCGGGCGCCACCACGGAGTATCCGGATCCTGCCGCGCAATTGCGCGGCAGGATCCGGATACTCCGCAGTACGCATGGGTACGCATGGCAGCAGGCGTCCGTCCGCATGGACGTCCGCCGCGCAGTCCGCGGTCCAGCGGGGAGGCACCTCGTGCTCCGGACACGCACCTGCCGCGCCTTGAGAGGACGCCCGAGGCGGGGCACACTGAGGTGGTGACGAGGCAGCCCGGATCCCCCCGACAGGCAGCACGTCGCCCTGCCCGCACCTCGGGATCCCGCCGAACCTCGGGATCCCGCCGAACCTCGGGAAACCGTCCCACCTCGACGACCGCCCGCACCTGCGCACCCCGCCAAACCTCCGCACCTCGCCACACTTCGGCACCCCGCCGCACCTCGGCACCCCGGCGCCTGCTCGCGCTGCCGGCGCTCGGTCTCGCGCTCGCGGCACTCCTCGCCGGCTGCGGCCCGGACCCCGGACTGCGGATCGAGAACCCGCAGGACCGGTCCTCGAGCACCGTGAGCCCGCCGCCGGCCGGCCCGGCGGACCAGCCCTTCGACCTCCCCTCGATCCGGGAGGCGATCCTCGCCGACACGACGATCAGCAATCAGCCCGACGCCTCGCAGGTCGACGAGGTGCTCCTCGTCTGCACCGAGTGCATCGAGCTCGCCGAGCCGTTCGTCGCCGACGGGCAGAAGTTCCAGATCGCGCTCGTATCCACCCCGAGCGACGACCGGGTGTTCGCCGGCGTCGTCGTCTCCCAGGTCGAGGACCGGCCCCGCGTGAACCTGATAGTTTCAGGCCATGATCTGACACTCACCCCGGGTCGCGGCGGCACCCTGGTCGCCCAGGAGTCGATGTACCGGGAGGGGGATCCCGAATGCTGTCCGTCCGGGTGGTCCGTGCGGGTCTACCGTCATCGCGACGGCGGGTTCGAAGCCGGGCAGCGGATCACGCAGAACGACGGGGCATGAGGAGCGAGGAGAAGAATGCATATCGTGCTGGTCGAGGATGACGAGGTCATCCGCGAGACCACCCAGATCTCACTCGAGCGGTTCGGGTACACCGTGTCCGCGTTCGAGGACGGCCGCGACGGCTACGAGTTCGTCGCCGCCCACGGTGCCGACGTCGTGCTGCTCGACCTCATGCTCCCGACGATGAACGGCGCCTCGATCTGCCGTGCCATCCGCGAGCGCTCCACCACCCCGATCATCATCATCTCCGCCCGCTCGGAGCCGATCGACATCGTGCAGGCGCTCGAGGCCGGCGCCGACGACTACCTCACCAAGCCCTTCGACATGCAGGTGCTCAACGCCCGCATCCGCGCGGTGGTGCGCCGGTTCATCACCGCCGGCACCGGCCGCATGGGCTTCTCCCCCGACGAGGTCGGATCCGCGGCGGACGCGCCCGCCGCCGGGCTCGGCGCCTCGGGCACGGTCGGCACCGACGGGATCCCCGAGGTGCTCGGCCCGTCCCCCGGTCTGGCCGAGCCGCCCTCCCAGTCGCCCCACCGGAGCGCCGAGGGCCACTCGGCCGGGTACCCGGCGCGCCCGCACCAGCGGCCCACCGCCGGCGCCGCCCAGGCCCCCGCCCAGCAGCAGCCGTCGGGCCGGTCCGGGCCCACCGAGCGCGAGGAGCTCGGCCCCTACCGCACCCAGCTCGGTTCGCTCGTGCTCGACACCGGGCGGCTCACCGTCATGGTCGACGGCGAGGAGGTCCACCTCACGCCCACCGAGCTGCGCGTGCTCCTGCTCCTCACCGAGGAGCCGGGCCATGTGTACTCGCGCGAGAAGATCGCCTACACGGTGTGGGGCTACGAGTGGGCGGGCGACTCCCGCGTCGTCGACGTCCACATCCAGCGGCTGCGCAAGAAGATCGGCGCCCGGATGATCGAGACCGTGCGCGGTTTCGGCTACCGGTTCGCCGGCTGACCGGAGTCGCCCGTGTCACTCCGGTGGAAGATCGTCATCCTCATCGTGTCCTCGGTGATCATCGCCGTGCTCGCCTGCGGTGTCATCGTCCGGCAGAGCGCCGCGGCGGCGGAGGACGACCGGATGCGTCAGAACATCAGCAGCCAGCTCGCCGACGCGATCTCGATCTACTCCGACACCGGCGTCCTCACCCTCAACACGAGCGTCGACGACCCCGAGCTGCCCGACGAGGCCCGGGAGGCCGCGCTCGCCGGCCGGAGCGTGACGATCCGGGGCATCGCCGACGGGACCGAGGTGATCTGGGCCGCCGCCCCGATCGAGGTCGGCTCCCACACCGCGGTCATCGCGGTGCGCGCCTCGACCGCGGAGTCCCAGCAGCTCCTCAACGCGATCGACCGCGCGATCCTGTTCGGGATGCTCGGTTCGGCGATCGTCATCGGCGGCATCGGGTCGATCGTCGCCGGGCAGATCTCGCGCCGCCTCACGCTCGGCGCGCAGGCCGCCCGGAAGATCGCCGCCGGCGACACCTCGACGCGGATCTCCGACGTCATCGACACCGGCGACGACGAGGTGGCCGCCTTCGCCGCGGCGGCGGACTCCGCCGTCCAGCGACTGGCGGAGAAGCTCGACTCCGAGCAGCGCTTCACCGCCGACCTCGCGCACGAGATGCGCACCCCGCTCACCGGGCTCGTCAACGCCGCGAACCTCCTCGAGGAGCAGTCGCGGCCGGCGGAGCTCGTGCGCGACCGGGTGGCCCGCCTGCAGGTGCTCGTCGAGGATCTCCTCGAGGTGTCCCGGCTCGACGCGGGCCGGGCGCACCCGGAGTTCGCTCCGATGTCGCTCGACTCCTCGGTCCGCTCGCTCATCACCACGCTCGGCGCCTCGGGGGTGACCACCGGGCACGAGATCGAGGTCACCTACGCCTCCGAGGGGCGCACCGTGGTCACCGATCAGCGCCGCTTCGAGCGGATCGTGTCCAACCTCATCGTCAACGCGACGAAGCACGGGGCGGATCCGATCATCGTCACCACGACGCCGCACGCCGTCGTCGTCGAGGACCACGGGCCCGGCTATCCGCCAGACATCATCGCCACCGGGCCCACCCGCTTCGTGTCCGCCGGGGGCGGCGGCATGGGGCTCGGCCTCGTCATCGCGCAGGGCCAGGCCCGGCTGCTCGGGATGCGGATCGCCTTCAGCAACGGCCCGTCCGGCGGCGCCCGAACCGAGGTGTTCCTCCCCGAGCACGATCCCCGCACCGACGCACCGGGCTGAGGGGCGCGCCCGCCGCCGGACTGCGGAGTATCCCGGGACCGCCGCGCAATTGCGCGGCTGAGTTCGGATACCGCGCGGTTCGGCGAGGGGTGGCGCCCCTGGACCCGCCGCCGAGGCGCCCCGGCCCCAGATGACGCGTGACCCGGAAGGCGGGTGACCCGGAGGGTGCGTGGCTCAGATGATGCGTGCGCTGCGGGCCCGGTCGATCGCCTGGGTGCGGTTGTCCACCCCGAGCTTGGCATAGATGTGCACGAGGTGGGTCTTCACCGTGGCCTCGGAGATGAACAGCGCCTGCGCGAGCCGGCGGTTCGTCGCGCCGGTGGCGAGCAGCCGGAGGATCTCGATCTCGCGTGGGCTCAGTGCCGTCGCCGGCGCCGCCGCCCGCTTCCTCACCTGGGCGGACACGCTCGGGGACAGCACCGGCCGGCCGGCCGCGGCATCGCGCACGGCTCGGCGCACCGCATCCGGCGGCGCATCCTTGAGGAGGTACCCCGTGGCCCCGGCGTCGAGCGCGGCGACGATGTCGGCCTCGGTGTCGAAGGTCGTGAGGATGAGGACCGGGGGGCCGTCCTCGGCACGGATCCGGCGGGTCGCCTCGATCCCGGTCAGCCCCGCGCCCATCTGCAGGTCCATGACGACGACGTCGAACGCCCGGTCCGGCGCGGCGAGGAGCGCGAGCGCCTCCTCCCCGGTCCCCGCCTCCGCGGTCACCTGCACGCCGCCGGCGTCGAGGAGCGCGCGCAGTCCCGCGCGCACCACCGGGTGATCGTCGACGAGCAGCACACGGGTGCCGGTCATCGCGCCTCCCCGTCCGTGCGCGGCTGGCCGATCCGCGGGTCCTGCGGCTGGATGCGCTCAGTCTGCAGGGCAGCCGGCGCGGGCCCCTCGCTCCGCGATGCGTCCGGCAGCGGCAGGCGGACGCTCACCGCCGTGCCCTCCCCGGGTGCGGACTCGACGACGAGCGTGCCGTCGAGCTCCGCGATGCGGGCACGGAGCTTCACCAGCCCGTAGCCGTGGTCACCGGCAGCCATCGCGGGACCCCCCTCGCCGCCGGCATCTCCCGCACTGCCCGCCTGCGCGGCATCCACCCGGAAGCCCGCACCGTCGTCGTAGACGTCGAGGGTCACCGCGTCGTCCCAGGCCGCGAGGGTGACGACCGCGGTGCGGGCGCCGGCGTGGGCGGTGACGTTCGCGAGCAGCGATTGCGCCGCCCGCAGGAGCACGGCGCGGTGCGCCCCGGGCAGGGCCGCGCCGTCGAACACGCCCTCGGCCCGGAAGCAGCAGTCGAGCTCCCGTCCGGCGGCACGCGCGAGCTCGGCGGTCTGGGCGCACAGCGCCTGCAGCGCCGAGGGCAGGTCCGCATCGAGCGCCGGAGCGCTGAGATCGCGCACGAAGCGCCGGGCTTCCGCCAAGTTCCGCGCCGCGGTGTCCTCGATGACCTGCAGGCGGCCGGCGGCGAGGTCCCTCTGCTCCCCGGCGAGCGCCTCGTGCGCGGCCCGCGACATGAGCACGATCGAGGCCAGTCCCTGCGCCAGCGTGTCGTGGATCTCGCGGGAGAGCCGCTCCCGCTCCCCGGCCCGGCCGGCTGCCCGCTCCTGCAGTGCGAGCTCCGCGCGCGCCGCCTCGAGCGCCCGCACCGTGCGCCGGTGCCGCTGGGCGTCGCGGTACAGCGCGCGGTAGGCGAATCCGATGACGACGGCGACGATCGCACCGATGACCGGCCCGATCGCCATCGCCGGACTGAATCCGGACGGCGGGGCGTGGAGGATCTGGGCGAGCACGACGACGGCGGTGAGCCCGGCGATGCACACGAGCGCGGTCGCCCGCCCGAGGACGACGAGGACGACGAAGAAGAGCGGGAACGCCGCCCAGGAGAAGTCGGCGCTGTGCAGGGTGAGGACCGTCCACAGCGCGATGATGAGGAGCAGCCACGGCACCGCGAGCGGCCCGGGATCACGGCGGGTGCGGCCCTGCGCGAAGTTCCGCTCCCACACCGTGCCCGCGAGGTAGACGCCGGCGAGCACGAGGGTGAGGCTCAGGACGAGGACGACGACCGCCCGGTCGGGCCGATGGGTGAGGAGGACGCGCAGCGCGCCGATCGCCAGCAACGCGGCGAAGCTCAGGTGGAGTGCGACGCGCAGCGTGCGCAGCAGCGCCGGGGTCGATGTCGGTTCCACCGCGCCTCCCTTCGTGCCCGTGTGCCCGTCCGAGCGCCGCTGCCGTGCCGGTCCGGGCGCTCATGCCTCGGCACCGATCGTACTGCGGGGTATCCGAAAGCGGGCGCGCAATTGCGCGCTCGGTCCGGGATACTCCGCGGTTCGGCGCCCGGGGCCCGCTCAGGCCCGGTCCGTGTCCTCCACGTCGTCGAGGTCGGTGTGGCCGCTCGCGGGGTCGGGCACGCCGGTGAGGTCGTCGAGCATCCGTGCGACCCGGATGTAGCCGAGGTGCGAGTACGCCTGCGGGTGGTTGCCCAGGTGGGTCTCGGAGGCCGGGTCGTACTCCTCGGGGAACAGCCCGGTGGGGCCCATGAGGTCGTCGAGCCGCCGGAACAGGTCGCGCGCGTCGTCGAGCCGGCCGACGAGGATGAACGCCTCGATGAGCCAGGTCGTGCAGATGTGGAACCCGCCCTCGAGGCCGGGCAGCCCGTCGTCGTAGTGGTAGCGGAACACCGTCGGGCCCACCCGCAGGTCGCGCTCGATCGCATCGACCGTCGCGGCGAACCGCGGGTCGTCCGGCGCGAGCAGTCCGGACAGGCCCATGAAGAGGCAGGCGGCGTCGAGGTCGTCCTCGCCGTAGGCCACGGTGTAGGCGCCCACGCGCTCGTTCCAGCCGTGGGTGATGACGTCGTCGGCGATCGTCTCGCGCAGCTGCCGCCACGCCCCGGGCATGGTCCGCCCGAAGTGCTCGGCGATCGCGATCGCACGGTCGACGGTGACCCAGCACATGACCTTGGTGTAGACGTTGTGCTTGGGCTCCCGGCGGGCCTCCCAGATGCCGTGGTCGGCCTCGTGCCAGCGCCGCTCGACGGCGGTGACCATCTCGCAGGTGAGTCGCCAGTTGTCCTCCGACAGGTCCTCGAGGGTGAAGGTGAGGTCGCGGAGAAGCTCGGTGACGGGGCCGAACACGTCGAGCTGCACCTGGTGCTCGGCGGCGTTGCCCACGCGCACCGGGCGGGAGCCCGCATAGCCGGGCAGGTGCTCGAGGACGGCCTCGGTGGTGAGTGCGGACCCGTCGACGGCGTAGAGGGGGTGGAGCTGCTCGGGGCCGGCGGCGTCGGCGAGGATCCCGGACAGCCAGCCGAGGAAGCCCTCGGCCTCCGCGGTCGAGCCGAGGTCGATGAGGGTGCGCACGGTCATCGAGCCGTCGCGCAGCCAGCAGTAGCGGTAGTCCCAGTTGCGGATGCCGCCGATCCCCTCCGGCAGGGAGGAGGTGGCAGCGGCGAGCACGCCGCCGGTGGGCTCGTGGCACAGCGCGCGCAGCGTGATCGCCGAGCGCGTCACCTCCTCGCGCTTGAGCTGCGGCAGATCGAGGCTGTTCACCCAGTTGCGCCAGTAGCCGGCCGCCCGGCGGCGCACGAACTCCTCGCCGCCGTCGAGCAGGTAGTCGGTGTCGCCGAAGTACCCGCCGCACACGAGCACGAGCACGACCTTCTGCTTCTCGAACTCGCTCGGGCGCACCCGGGCGACCGCGGTGTCGGAGCCGTTCTCGGTCACGATCTCGAACTCGACGCCGCGCGCGTGGAGCATGATCGGCTCCGCGGTGCCGAGGACTCGGACGCCGTCGCCCACGCGCTCGAGCCGGGTCGGGTAGGCGCCGAAGTCCGGGCGCGGGGCGAACCGGATCTCCGCCTCGGCGTCCCCGGTCAGCGCGCGCACGAGCACGGTGTCCTGGCTGTCCTCGGGGACCGGGGCGAGGTAGTCGCGCGCGGTGAGTCCGGCCCAGCGGGTCTCGACGAGGGTGGAGTGCTCCTGGTAGCGCTGGGTCAGCGGCTTGGCCCCGGAGGCGAGTCCCACCGAGTAGTAGCCGGCGGCGTCGGAGCCGAGGATCTCGGAGAACATCGAGGCCGAGTGCGGCAGCGGGTGCGGCATCCAGCAGATCCGGCCGGCCGGGTCGACGAGCGCGGTCGACTGGCCGTTGGCGAGCATCGTGTGCCGCTCGATCGGGACGGCGTTCTTGCCGAACAGCCAGGCACGGCGGAGCTCGAAGATGCTCGTCAGGATGAGCGCGACGGTCTCCGGGTCGGGGATCGTGAACCGCGCGTGGGTGTCCGGGCGACCGGACGCCTCCCCGGTGCCGAGGTGCCCGCCGGCTGCACCCGCGCCGATCGCCGCGTCCGGCGCACCGGACCCGGGGCCCTCGCCCGCCGCGCCGGGTGCGACCTTGATGCCGAGGTCGCCCTCGCCGAGCGTGGCGAGCGCGAGCTCGTCGGAGATGTCGTCGCCGATGTAGAGCACGGCCCCGGAGTCGAGGCGGGCGCGCAGCTCGCGCAGGGCGTCGCCCTTCGAGGTCGTCACGACGCTGAGGTCGGCGACCTCCTTGCCGCGCACGAGGTTGACCCCGGCCTCGCGTGCGATGCGGCCGAGCGCGGCCTGGGCGACAGCACGGGAGTCGTCGCTCAGACCCCGCAGGTGCACGGCGGAGCCGGTGGGCTTGGTCTCGACGTGGAGGTCGGGGAGTTCGGCGCTGAGTTCGGCGACGGCGCGCTGCAGGCCGGCCAGGGCCCGGCGCTCCTCGGCGGAGAGCGCGTCGACGGCGTCGATGTCCGTCTCCGAGCCGTGGGAGCCGACGAGAGTGACCTCGCGGGGGAGCCGGGACATCGCGGCGAGGTCGCGGAGCGAGCGACCGGAGATCACCGCCACCTCGGTCTCGGGCAGCGCGGCGAGTGCGCGCATGCTCACCAGGGAGATCGGCAGCGGGTAGGCGTGCGTGGGCCGGTCGACGATCGGGGCGATGGTGCCGTCGTAGTCGGTGGCGACGAGCAGCCGCGGGGCGCGCGCGATGAGTCCGATCGCGGTGAACAGGTCGGCGTCGAGGGTGCGCATCGCCTCGGCGAGGTCGCCGAGGGGCCCGGCGGTCGGGGCCGCGGGATCCCAGGTGTCGAGTCCGGAGGTGATGACGGTCATGGGGCTCTTCTCACGTGGTGGCTGGTGGCGTGGGGGTCGACGTGGTGTTGGTCGGCGGGGCGGCGCCCGGCCGCAGCCGAGGTGCGGGCCGGCACCGCGCCGGTCGGTGGGCCGGGGCGGAAGCCGGGAATCGGGATCGTCGCGACGCGGATCGTGGGGCGGACGGTCAGGCGCGGGCGCGGGCGACCCGGGAGTAACCGCCCACCATATACAGTACCGAGGCGATGACGACCGCCGCACCGGCGAAGCCGAAGATCGTCAATGCCCCCATGTCCGAGCCGAAAGCGAGGATCACTCCGAGCAGCAGGTGGCAGGCGGCGGCGATGAGGTGGTCGGAGGCCATCGGCGCGGCGCGCAGGGTCCGGTGGATCCACAGCTCGAGGGCGCCGTGGAGGATCGCCCAGATGCAGACGGCGGCGCGCAGCTGCGGCGGGGTGTCGGCGATGAGGAGGAAGACGACGGCGGGGACGACGACGACCGCCTGGCCGAGCAGCGCAGTGCGCACCGGCTGCGGGGCGCGGCGCGCCGCGAGGACGAGGAGGACCGCGGAGAGCGCGAGGTAGGCGATGATCACCCAGTCGACGGTCTGCACGCCGAGGGTGAGCTGGGTGGCGTTCGCGAGGATGTCGCGCGGCCAGAACACCGTGGCCATGCCGAACGCGAACCCGAGGAGGCCGCGGGCGAACATCCAGCGTCCCATGCTCCGCAGCTGGTCTCCGGTGAGGACGGGGTCGACGGAGTCGGTGCCCTCGGGACCGGACTCGAACCGGCCCGGTGCGGGGTCGCCGTCGACGGGTTCGCGGTCGACGAGGGCGGGTTCGCGGTCGACGGGGTCGGTCGGGGTCTCCGGATCGCCCGGGGTCGCTGGATCGCTGCTGCCTGACATCACCGATCCAGTGTAGAGGACGGGCGATCCCGGCTCCTGCCGTTCATCCGGCGGCCGGGCGCCGTTCGTCCGCGGCCCGGCTCCGGTTCGTCTGCTGCGTCTAGCGTGGCGGCCGTGCCCGAGCTCGTCCGACCTGTTGCGGGGACACCCGCTCCTCGACGTCGCGAAGCGCCCCTCGGCCGCGCGGCGCTGTGGTTCTGCCTCGGGCTCGGTGCCGGGATCCTCGTCTGCGCCGTCCTCGTCGCACTCTCCGGACCGATCCGCTTCCTGGCCGAGGCGTCGCCGGGCGTCCGGGTGCTCGCGCTCGCCTGGCCCGTGGTCCTCATCGCGGCCGCCGCATCGCTCCTCCACGCCGGCACCATGGCCGCGTGCGACATCGCCGTGCCACGAGCAGAAGCGGAGACTCTGCTGCGCACGGGCGCGGCCGGCCTCGCCCGGATCCGCCGCGTCCACGTCGAACGGCTGGGATCGCAGCGCCTGGTCCGGATCGCGCTCGACGCCCGACGCCGCTCGGGGTGCGCGCTGCGCAGCCGGCTGACCTGGCTGCTCGAGCCGCTCGACGCGGAGATGCTCGCCCGCGGGTCGGTGATCCCGGTGCGGTTCGACGCCGCCGCACCCCAGCGCATGGTGTTCGACGTGCGTGCGGACTCGCGCGAGCACGCCGCCGGGATCGATGTCGAGGAGGAGTTCTCGCCGCGCGGCATCCTCCGCGCCCGGCTGCGGTCTGTGCGCGCGTCCTCCTGCGCGGCCCTCGCGCTCGGGCTCGCCGTCGGTGCGGCCACCGTGCTCGCCGGCTGACAGGCGGGCCATCACTGGTCGGTCCCGCATTCACCGCTCGAGAGCCGGATGTCCGCGCTCCGGCCGAGGCGCGGGCCGGCCCGCTCAGGACCGGCGGTGTCGCAGCTCCTCGGGGAAGCGGTCGCGCTCGAAGGTGATGTCGGTGTAGCCGTGCTCCTTCGGCTCTCCGGACTCGTCGAGGCCGACGAACACGATCTTCTCGATCGACAGGATGAGCTCCTCGGTGATGATGTTGCGGACCTCGCAGCGCATGGTGAGCGAGGTGCGACCGAAGCTCGTGGCCTGCAGGCCGATCTCGATGATGTCGCCCTGCACGGCGGAGGCGCGGAAGTTGATCTCGGACAGGTACTTGGTGACGATCCGCTGGTTGCCGAGCTGGATCATCGCGTAGACGACGGCCTCGTCGTCGATCCAGCGCAGCAGGCTGCCGCCGAACAGCGTGCCGTTCGCGTTGAGGTCCTCCGGCCGCACCCACTTGCGGGTGTGGAAGTTCATCTGCGCGAACCGGGCGCGCTCCATCTCCGCGGCCGGGGAGTCGTCGTAGGTGCCGGCGGACCGGGGCGCGGCAGGTCCTGCTGTGCCGGGGGCCGGGGGTACCGGGGTCGCGGAATCGGTCGGGTCGGAGGACGGGGTGCGGGGCGTCTCGCTCATGGATCCATCGTAGGCCGAGGGGCCGGTCAGCCCGATGCCGGATCGGTCGGCCCCACGCCGGCCCGGCGCCGGCACGGCCGGGCCGGCCGCGCCTCGGCCCCGACGCAGCCCTGCCCCGCTCGAGCGCGCACTCCCCCTGATCCTCCCGTCGAGGAATCCTCCATTTACGTAATTACAGGAATTACGTACTATGGACACATGACCGATCACCAGGACCCCGCTCAGACGCCTTCCCCGGGCGACGGGCAGCCGGCTGACGCGCACGGCCCGGCCGGGAACCACCCCCCGGCCGACGATCTCGCAGCTCGCCTCACCGCCCTCGAGGAGCAGGTCTCCTCGCTCGTCGCAGCTCTCGGCACCGAGCCCGGCACCGCCGCCCGCGCGCCGGACCTCGCCGACCCGCTCCCCGGTGACACCTCCGCCGGCGCGCAGCCCACCTCGGGCTCGGCTCGCGGCTCCACCGGTGCGCAGCCGACCGCCGGCGGCGTCGATCCCTTCTGGGCCCTCAACGGGCTCAAGGACACGCTCGGCGACCTCGGCGGTGTCGTGTTCGCCGGCTACCTCCGCAAACCGGACGGCAGGCGGGCCGACTGGCAGTACGGCCGCACGGCCGCGCACATCGAGGCGGCGGACTTCGCGGACTCGGCCGCCGCGCTCGCCGCGCTCGCCAGCCCGGTCCGCCTCGCACTCATCCAGGCCGTGTACGACGGCGCGCACTCGGTTGCAGACCTCGTCGAATCCGGCGACTTCGGCACGACCGGTCAGATCTACCACCACGTCAACCAGCTCGCCGCGGCCGGCTGGCTCGAATCACCGCGGCGCGGCCGCTGGACGGTCCCCGTCGAGCGCATCATCCCGCTGCTCACCATCATCCTCGCCACCCAGGGTTAGGAGCGCCCATGTCCCCCCGCACACTCGTCCCGGCCATCGCGGCGATGGCGGCACTCGCCCTCGTCCTCACCGCCCTCACCCCGTTCCCCCGCTCTCTGCCCGCTGCAGACGCCGCCACCGGTGATGCCGAGCTCGCCGAGGAGGTCCGCACCGCGCTCGACGGCGGACGCGGCCACCACGCCCTCGCCGTCACCCGGATCCATCCCGACGGCTCCACCGAGTTCGCCGGCTTCGATGCCGATGAGCGCACCGAGTTCGAGATCGGCTCGGTGTCGAAGACCTTCACCTCCATGCTCTTCGCCGACGCCGTGGAGCGCCGCGAGGTCACCCCCGAGACCACGCTCGGCGCGGTGTTCGGCGAACGCGCCGGCAATGCGCAGGAGGTCACCCTCGACGCGCTCGCCTCCCACCGCTCCGGGCTGCCGCGGCTCGCACCGTCGGGTGCAGCAGGCTTCGCCCGGACGTTCCTTCTCACCTTCCTCCGGCTCGACCCCTACGTCGAGACCCGGGAGGGACTGCTCGACGGGCTCTCCGCGGTGGAGATCGACGCCGAGCCGGAGCCGCTGTACTCGAACTACGGCACGGCCCTCCTCGGCATGGCGCTCGAGGAGGTCACCGGCACCGCCTACGCCGACCTGCTGCGCGACCGGATCACCGCACCGCTGGGCATGGACGACACCTACGCCCCCATCACCGAGGACGGTCTGGCGCCCGGTGCGCCCACGGGCTACACCGCGGCCGACCTGCGCTCGGGCGCCTGGACCCTCGGACCCGAGGCGCCGGCCGGCGGGATCCGCTCGACCCCGCACGACATGGCGATCTGGCTCACCGCGGTGCGTGACGGCTCGGCACCCGGGGCCGCGGCCACGGAGCCCCGGCATCCGTTCGAGGAGCCCGGGGAGGAGATCGGCTGGGCCTGGATCACCAATCCCCTGGAGTCCGGGGAGGGCACCCTCACCGCGCACTCCGGCATGACCGGCGGGTACGCCTCGTTCGTCGGCTTCACCGACTCCGGTGACGCGGTCGTGGCGTTGGCGAACACCGCACTCGCCGTCGGCGGCACCGCCGCCCTCCTCGGCGGCTCCGCAACTCAGGGCACCGACACTGCGGACGACGCACCTGCGAACGAAGGAGCAGATCGATGACCACTGTCCTCACCGCCATCCTCATCGTCGGCCTAGGGATCCTCCTCTGGCTGTCCGCATCCCGGTTCCTCACCATGCGCAGGCTCGCGGCCGCAGTGACCACCGGAGCCGCTCCCGCGGAGTCGATGACCTCCGTCGACTCCGCGGCCCCGGTGACCGTGTCATCGACGCCGGCCGGCCGGGCGGGTCTCTCCGAGAAGGCCGAGAAGACCCTCGCCGGGTCCTCGCGCACCGGGATCATCACGGGCTACATCTCCGTGGTCACGACCTTCGCCATCGTGCGGCTGCTGCTCGGCTTCCCGCTCTGGGCGTTCCTCCTGTGGACTCTCGGCGCGCTCGTCCTCATCGCCTCCGTGTGGTTCGCCGCGCGCGCCTTCCCGGCGCTGCCGTGGCTGCCGACCGCCGGGCGGCGGGCGCAGATCGCCTCCACCGTCGTCGAGTGCATCGTCGCCGTGCTCGTCCTCGGCGTGCTCTTCGCCCCGATGCTGCTCGCCTGAACGGTGAGCGCCCGCTCCGGCGGGTGACCGCACTCCCCACC
Source organism: Brevibacterium sp. NPDC049920 (assembly GCF_040656435.1). Lineage (NCBI taxonomy): Bacteria > Bacillati > Actinomycetota > Actinomycetes > Micrococcales > Brevibacteriaceae > Brevibacterium > Brevibacterium sp. NPDC049920. Next base: position 138,364 of record NZ_JBFAMF010000004.1, on the reverse strand, counting down.
GGTCGCGCTCTGCTCTCTCGCCGGTGCCGTGCGGCTCACCGGGCGTTCACCGGCGCTTCCTCTCGTCGTCATATGGCCTCATCGCCCGAGCAATACCGGCCGGTAAGACTGTCCTAGATCGCCGTCCCGTGCCACGATCCGACCTGGGAGTCCCATGCAGCGCCTCGGAGCCTCAATACTGATCGCCGCCCTCGTCCTCTCCCCTCTTCCCGCCGCAGCGCTCGGGAGCACCGATACCGGTTCGACCGGCACGACGCCCGAGGCGCAGGTCTTCTCCGATGCCGAGCTCGACGTCCGTCGACTCGTCATCAACCCGACCGCAGCCCCCGACACCTCGGTCGCGGTCAACTTCTCCGCTCCGCCGGCAGCCGGCTACGACATCGAGCTCGAGCACCCGGACGGCACCGTGGATGCGATCCCCACGGAGCAGGACGGCTTCTACCTCATCAAGCACACGTGGCACGCCGAGCTCACCGGACTGCGGCCCGACACCGCCTACCGGTACCGGGTGGTCCGCGACGACCTCGACGAGGAATCCGCGGCCGGTCCGGACAGCGGGGCCGGGGACTGGCACTCCTTCACCACCGCCGCCGCCGGTGCGGCCGACTTCGACTTCCTCTATTTTGGCGACGCTCAGGAGGGCCTGCGCGACGCCTGGCCGCCGGTCGTCGACGCCGGGTTCGAGGCCGTTCCCGAGGCCCGCCTGTCGATCCACGCCGGCGACATGGTCAACTGGGCGCCGATCCAGATGGAGTGGGATGACTGGTTCGCCGGGCTCGGCGAGAACGCCGCGGACCGGCTCGTCATGCCGGTCCCGGGCAATCACGAGACCTACGGCGACTCCCGCATGCGCTACTTCCGGATGAATTTCGCGCTCCCGGACAACGGCGCCACGGACGAGACCTCCTACTACTACGACTACCAGGGCGTCCGCTTCGTCGGACTCGACGGCAACCGGGACCTCGAGGCGCAGGTGGCCTGGCTCGACGAGGTGCTGACGGACAACCCTCACGACTGGACCGTCGTCACCATGCACCAGCCGATCTTCTCCTCGGCGGTGGGCCGCGACGAGCCCGAGGCGCGTGCGGCGATCGGCCCGGTGCTCCAGGAGCACGATGTCGACCTCGTCCTCCAGGGCCACGACCACACCTATGCCCGCGGCTACGTCGACGAGGACGCCACGGAGACGCCGGGCGTCACCTCCGGGCCGGTGTACGTGATCTCCAATGCGGGGCCGAAGCACTACCAGCAGCAGCCGATCGACGACAACACGTGGACGCAGAACGGAGCGACCCAGGTGGTCCGGCACGGTCAGGTGTCGACGTACCAGAGGATCGCGATCCGCGGGTGCGAGCTCGAGTACACCTCGGTCATCGGCGCGAAGGGATCGAACCCGACGACGGACCTCGGAGTGGGCGAAGTCCTCGATCAGTTCTCCATCGACCGCTGCGGCGAAGACAAGCTCGTGACCGACGGGCCGATCGCCGACGACGGGCGCGCCCCCGAGGACCAGAACCCCGACGAGGATCCCCGGCCGGGCGAGGAGGTGCCCTCGGAGGACCCGACGCCGAGCGACGACGACCCTACCGTCGCACCGACGGGCGACGCTTCGCCGGCCCCGGACGACCCGGAGACCGCCGCGCCGACCCCTGATCCGACCACGGACCCGACCGCATCACCGACCACGGACCCGAAGGCATCACCGACCGCCGGCCCGTCCGATGCGCCCGACGAGGAGCAGCCCGGGCGCGAGGACGATGAGGACGACGAGGGAACCGATCCCGGCCAGCCCGGGGATGACCGTTCCGATGGTGATCGCTCCGATGATCCCCCGCGCACGGAGCCCAGGGGCGGGAACGGCACCGAAGGTGGTGAGGACTCCGGCGGCGACCGGGGCACCCTGCCGCGGACCGGGGCCGAGGCCGGTACAGCGCTCGGGGTCGGTGCGGCCCTCATCGTGCTCGGCGCGACGGCCCTCATCCTCCGTCGGCGCCTCGGCTGACCCGGTTCCGGACGGCCGCGGCGCCGACGCTGCTGTCGGATCCGGCTCAGCTCGCCGGGCCGATGGTGAGCTGGCCGTCGGCCTCGGTCACCTGCGCCTCCTTGAGCGGCACATCCGTAGGCCCGGACATCACCGTGCCGTCGGCGGTGGAGAAGCGCGAGGAGTGGCAGGGACAGATGATCTCCGTCTCGGTGATCTCGCGCACCGTGCACCCCTGGTGGGGGCAGATCGCGGTGTAGGCGCGGAAGTCGCCGGCGGTCGGCTGCACCACCGCGTAGGTGTTGTCGAGCACGAGTCCGGAGCCCACGGGCACCTCGGAGGCGGCGACGGTGAGGGTTGGGCTGCTCTCCCCGCCGGAGTCGTCGGAGGAGCAGGCGGCGGTGAGGCCCACCCCGGCGAGTCCACCGGTGACGGCGGCGGCCTGGATGACGCGGCGACGGTTCGGCTGGCGGATCATGGGATTCCTCCTGGGGGCGGGGTCCGGGTGCGGGTGGTCGGTGTCAGCGCGGCGGGCGCTTGCCGGGGCCGGCGGCGGGCACGGGGCTCACGAGCCGAGCACCGCGCGCAGCACCGGCCAGGTGCTGCGCATGCGCGCGCGTCCGGTGCGCGCGTGCGGGTGCTCGGGCGGGGCGGTGATGGCGCGGGCGGTCCAGGTGCATGCGATGAGCGCCAGCCGGGTGAGAGCGGCGTGCTCGACGAGCGCGGACTCCGCCGGGTCGAGCGCCGCCGAGGTGCCCGCCGCCTCGGCCTGGTACGCCCGGTGGGCGGCGGTGAGGGCCGCGGCCGGATCGCTCTGCCCGATCATCGCCGAGACGGCGGCGATCGCGAGCTCGGCCAGCCGCGGCGCGGTGGCGGAGTCGTTGAAGTCGATGACGCCGGAGACCCGCCCGCCGGACAGCAGGATGTTGGAGTCGTTGAGGTCCTGGTGGACGACCTGGTGCGGGAGCCCGGCGAGCGCCGGCCGCACCGACTGCTCGAACTCCTGGGCGTGCGCGCGGACGAGCGCGAGGTCGGCCGACAGCGGGGTGCCGAACTCCTGCGGGACCTGCCCGGCGGCCTCGAGCGCGTTGATGCGGTCGCAGAGGGAGAGCACGTTCGCGCCGGTCGCGACGAACGACCAGGGGTGGACCACGGGTGCGGGTTCGGCAGGGGCGTCGGCGAGCGCGTTCGTCATCCGGGCGGCGAGCGCACCGGCGAGTCCCGGGTACTCCCCGGACCGCGCGGCGGCCGCCTCCTGCCCGGGCAGGAATGCGTGGAGCCGGACCATCGCCGGAGTGCCATCGACGTCGACGAGGGCGAGCGCACCGGAGGACTCCCCGGTCGAGGGGTCGGTGAAGGGGGTGCGGGCCGGGACCTGGGCCGCTACGGGGAGACCGGCGGCACGCGCCCGCTCCTGGGTGCGGCACACCCAGTCGAAATGGGCCGGCGTCATCGTCGGCGACGGGTACTCGGCCTTGAGCACGAACCGTGCAGGCGGCTGCCCGGGATCACCGGCCTGCTCGACGGCATCGGTCTGCTCGGGGTGATCGGATCCTCCGGGTCGATCGGGCTGTCCGAGCTCCGCGCGCAGCAGCACGTTGATCGCGGCGAGTCCGGGCAGGGACTCCTCGAACACGACGTCCACCCCGAACTCCGCGGCGCACAGCCCGACAATCTCCTCGGGAGCGAGCGAATGCAGCGGGCGCGTCATACCTTCCAGCCTACCCGTCGGCCCGCGGCGCGTCAGAGCCGTCGCCCGGGTCCGCAGGCGGTGCGCCGCCGGTGCGCGAGCGGTCGTCGCGCCCCTGTTCCTCCGCGTCCCGGGCCCCGGCGTGCCGCTCCCCACTCCGGCCCGTGGCGTGGCTGCCGGATGCGGTCGCCGGGCTGCGGCGCACCCACAGCGGGCGGAAGGCGGACCCGCGCTTCCGGGCCTGGGCGTGGATCTCGCGGAAGGACCAGCCGCGCATCGGCTGGGGCACGCGCCACTGGAGGCACCAGGCGAGCATCCGGAAGGCGAACACGAGCACCACGATCACGCTGCCCGTCCACACGTTCCAGATGTCGTTGAAGCGGACGAGCGCGGTGAGCACCGCGCCGACGAAGGCCGGGATCACGTAGAGGTCGGAGCCGTTGAACACGGCGGGCACCTCGTTGGCGACGACGTCGCGCATGAGCCCCCCGCCGGTCGCGGTGAGCACTCCGAGGATGACGGCGGCCGGGAAGTTCATCCCGCCGCCGATCGCGATGATCGAGCCGGTGACGGAGAACAGCGCGAGCCCCAGGGCATCGAACACGACGATCGGCACCCGCGCGCGTTCTGCGCGGTGTCCGAGCAGGTAGACGACGACAGCGGCGAGCACCGGCGGGAGCAGGTAGATCGGTTCCCGGAGCGAGTTGGGGGTGGTGCCGAGGATGACGTCGCGGATCACACCGCCGCCCAGCCCGGCGAGGAGACCGAGGATGAGGCCGCCGGTGATGTCGAAGTTCCGGCGCGCGGCAAGCAGGTTGCCGGAGATCGCGAAGAAGAAGACGCCGAGGAGGTCGAAGACGAGGAGCAGGACGGAGGGGGAATTCACGCCTTCCAGAGTAGTCCGCACCCACGCTCGTCGGCACAGACGGCGCCCGACCGTAGTCGGGACGGCAGACCGGCCCGGACCTCGGGCCGCACCCACCGAGCCCGGATGCAAGTGTTTCTCACCCGGACAACCGAATATCAGCTGAAGCGGTCCGGAACGCCCCCGAAACAGCTGCTGTTCGCAGAGGCACTCGCATCGGCATCCGCAGCCGGGGACGGGAGCCCGGCCCACAGCCGGGGACGGGAGCCCGGCCCGCGGCCGGGACTGCGGGCCAAAGGCCGACAGGTGGAACCTTTTGCTTCCCAGTGTCCGCGCGACCGCGATCGTATCGTGGACCATGGCGTCACCACGCCTCGGAGGTGCGCTGCCGGCCCGCAGCGCACCACTGCGCGCCGCCGCACCACGGCGCACCACCGCACCCAGCACCACCCAGCACCACGGCGCACTGCACCACGGCGCACCACTGCGCCACCGCACCACCCAGCACCACGGCGCACTGCACCACGGCGCACCACTGCGCCACCGCACCACCTAGCACCGCCGCACCTCGCGCCGGCAGGCCTCCGCCCGTCCGCCCCGCCTCCACGAAAGGTCTCCATGTTCACGCAGTCGGCCAAGCTCTCCAACGTCCTCTACGACATCCGCGGGCCCGTGCTCGAGGAGGCCGACCGGATGGAGGCGGAGGGCCACCGGATCCTCAAGCTCAACATCGGCAACCCCGCCCCGTTCGGCTTCGAGGCCCCCGATGCGATCCTCGTCGACATGATCAAGCACCTCCCGGAAGCACAGGGCTACAGCGACTCCCGGGGGATCCCCTCGGCCCGCCGCGCCGTCGTCCAGTACTACGAGACGAAGGGCATCCGGAACCTCGACGCCGACGACGTCTACCTCGGCAACGGGGTGAGCGAGCTCATCACGCTCTCCCTCCAGGCGCTGTGCGACCCCGGCGACGAGATCCTCGTCCCCACCCCGGACTACCCGCTGTGGACCGCCTCGGTGGCGCTGTCCGGCGGCACCCCGGTCCACTACCAGTGCGACGAGCACGACGCCTGGAACCCCGACCTCGACGACATCCGCGCGAAGATCACCCCGAACACGCGCGGGATCGTCGTCATCAACCCGAACAACCCCACCGGCGCCGTCTACTCCCCCGAGCTGCTCGACGGGATCGTCGCGATCGCGCAGGAGCACGACCTCATCGTGTTCGCCGACGAGATCTACGAGAAGATCACCTACGGCGACGCGGAGATGGTGAACATGGCCACCCGCACCGGCGAGGACGTGCTGTGCCTGACGTTCTCCGGGCTGTCGAAGGCGTACCGGATCGCCGGCTACCGATCGGGCTGGCTCGCGATCACCGGTCCGAACTGGAAGGCCGAGAGCTACCTCGAGGGCATCAAGCTGCTCGCGAACATGCGGATGTGCGCGAACGTGCCGGCCCAGCACGCGATCCAGGCCGCGCTCGGCGGCCACCAGTCGATCGAGGACCTCATCCTGCCCGAGGGCCGCCTGGGCTCGCAGATGGCACTCGCGGCCGAGCGCCTCAACGCGATCGACGGGGTCAGCTGCTCACCGGCACGCGGCGCGCTGTACCTGTTCGCCAAGCTCGACACGGAGAAGTTCGGGATCGTCGACGACGAGCAGTTCGCTCTCGACCTGCTCCGCGAGCAGAAGATCCTCGTCAGCCACGGCACCGCATTCAACTGGGGGCGGCCGGACCACTTCCGGCTCGTCACCCTGCCGAGCGTCGAGGTGCTCGCCGAGGCGCTCGACCGGCTCGAGGAGTTCCTCGCCGGGTACCGGCAGACCGAGGCGGCCGCCGCCCGCTGAGGGGAGCGGGCGGCCGCGGCGACCCGCTCGCCGCGCGCCCGCCTCCTGTGGGCGGCCTGGACGCGCCTGCCGGCGCGATTGGGCACAATGGGGTCATGAGTGAGTTCGATGACACCCCCACCGACGGCCCCGACTTCGACGACGCCATTGCCGGCACCGCCGCCGACGACACCCTCGACGACGCCGCATTCGACGACGTGCTCGCCGAATCCGCGGAGGGCGAGGTCGGCTCCGTCGAGCTCGAGGACGATTCCTTCGACCTGCGTGCCGTCGACATGCCGCTCACGGCAGCAGATGCCACAGCCCTCGGACTCACCGGGCTGCTCTCGCTCATGCGCCCCGACGACGTGGCCCCCGGCCCCGGTCGGTTCGCCTACCGGCTGGCCTACGGCGCACTCTCCGGTGCCACCCTGTGGCTGACGAACACGGCGGAGGAGACCACGGACCTCGACGCCTACGCCGCCCGCAACCTCAATACGGGCATCGCCCTGGGTGGCGGCGTGCTGTGCTCGGCCCTGTTCGACCCGCGGATCTCCGCGAACTGGTGGGCCGACGACCTCTTGGCGAAGCTCGGGATCAAGCACCCGCGGGTGGCGGTCGCCGGCCTGACCGTCGCCGCGACCGCCGGTGCGATCATGCTCGAGCGCTGGCTCGACGCCCGCACCAAAGGCATCGGCTTCGAAGCCCCCGAGGACGAGGAGACCGAGGTCGAGCTCACGCCCTCCCAGCGCACCGTGCTCGACCTGCTCGTCGTCGGCGAGTCCGCGAACGCGCGCTCGCTGCGCGACCAGCTCGCACGGGCCCGGTTCTTCGTCTACGGCGACCACAACTTCTACCGGGTCGAGGTGCCGCAGGAGGGACAGCGGATCCTCCCGCACTCCCACATCCACCCCACCCGGGGCCGCTTCACCGATGCCGACGGGCTGCCGGCGCTCATCACGCTCCACATCGAGGACGGGTACCTCTCCGCGGTCGAGGTCGGCCCCGACTGGCTCGACCTCACCGAGGAGCCCGAGGACTGGACCCCCTACGAATCCGCCGATGCGTGGCCCAAGCCGGCCGAGGTGACGCTCGTCAAGGACGAGCGCTGAGCCCTCACCCGGCGTCGTAGGCGGCGTACGTCCACAGATGCATGAGCGCCCGCGCCCGGTGCGGGCGCCACGGCTCGGCGAGGTCATGGGCGGCGCGCGGGGACAGGGTCGCCTCGGCCCCGGTGAGGCGGGCGAGCGCCTGCCGCAGCACGAGGTCCCCGGGGACGCAGGCGTCGGAGTCGACAGTGCACCGGAACAGCATGTAGTCCACGGTCCACGGCCCGACCCCGGACACCGCGAGCAGCCGCTCACGCAGCCGCGCCACCGCCTCGACGTCCGCTGCGGCGAGCTCTGCCGCCCCCACCGGGTGGTCCCCGGCGTCCGCGAACACCGCGGCGGTGCCGACGATCGCCCGCGCCCGCATGCCCGGCACCCGCAGCAGGCCGGCGAGCTCCCCCGCATCGAGTGCCGCGACCGCCCGCGGGTCGGGGAACCGCACACCATCCGGGGACAGCAGGGAGTGGAACCGGGCGTCGAGAGTGCGGGCCGCGGCGAGCGACACCTGCTGGCCGAGGATCGCGAACACCGCGGTCTGGAAGGGGTCGAAGGCCCCCGGCACGCGCAGACCCGGCCGCGCCCGCACGAGCGGGCCGACGATCGGGTCGCTGCCGAGCGCGGTGCTCACCTCGGCCGGATCCTGGTCGAGGTCGAGGAACTGCCGCACCTGGTCGAGCACCGCCGGGTGATCGGAGCCCGCCCCGCCGAGGCGCACCGTCACCGCGGACTCCCCCGAGCCCGGCAGGTCGATCTCGAGCGGGACGGGCCCGTGCGCGCCGTCCACCGAGCGGGAGTACGTGCCGCCGGTGAACGCATCGACCCCGACCACGAGGTGCGCGCGGAGGAACCCGGCGAACGCCGCCGCATCGAAGGGCGGGGTGAAGGGCAGGCGGTGGACCGCCGTCGGGCCGGGCCGGGTCACCCGGCCTCGGTCTTCCTGAAGTAGTGGAGGTTGTCGACGACGAGCCGCTCCGCCTCGTCCGCACGGCCGGCGGCGATCGCCTCGACGAGCTCGATCGTCTCCTGTGCGCTGCGGAGGTCGACAGCGGGGGACTTGGGGCCGAGGTCGGCGACCCGGCTCTGATCGCGCAGGCGCAGGCCGATGCTCGCCGCCCGGTGTCCCAGCCCGGCGCGGAGCACCTCGCCGTAGAAGCGTCGGTCGGCGGTGAGGAAGGCGGCGGAGTCCTCACTGCGCGCCGCCTCGAGCACCGATGCGGCGAGCTCGCGCAGCCGTTCGATCGACCCGGGCTCTCCCGCCTCGCACAGGCGCCGCACCGCGGGCACGGTGAGCAGGGAACGGAGCTCGATGAGCTCCTCGAGATCGGCCTCGGTCACCGGCACGAGCCGGTAGCCGCGGTTGGGCACCGCCTCGACGGTGCCGTCGGCGACGAGCGACATCATCGCCTCGCGCACGGGACTCAGCGACATGCCGAGCTGCTTGGCGAGCGCGGCGGCCGAATAGACGGTGTGCTCGGCGAGCTCGCCGGTGGTGATCGCCGCACGGATCGCGTCGAGCGCCTGTTCCCGGAACGAGGGGCTGCGCACCACGCGCCTCCGCTCGGTATCAGCGCTCATGCCACCGCCTCTCGATCGCCGGCCCGGGCACGCTCCGTCGCCCTGCACTCCATGGTCCTCGCTCCTCCCGTCTCGGGTCGACGCGGTGCCGACACCCCGGTGCGCCTCCGCGATCGGTGCGTACCGGACCCTTGACATCACTGTGATGCACATCACTATACTCATCCTATCGGTAATCGATTACCGATCACTCGCCGCCTCTCGTCCACGGGAGCACCCCATGTCATCGGACATCCTGCTCGAACCCTTCGACCTCGGTCCGCTGCGGCTGCGCAACCGCATCGTCTCGACCTCCCATGAACCGGCGTACACGGAGAACGGGATGCCCACCGACCGCTACCGCGTCTACCACCTGGAGAAGGCGCGCGACGGGGTGGGGCTGACGATGATCGGCGGCTCGGCGTGCGTGTCCGCGGACTCGCCGGCGGCGTTCGGCAACATCGACCTGTCCACCGACGCGGTCGTGCCCTGGCTCGACAAACTCGCCGCCGACTGCCACGGGGCGGGGGCGGCGGTGATGATCCAGGTCACCCACCTCGGGGCGCGGACCTCGAACTATGCCGGGGGCTGGCTGCCGGTCGTCGCGCCCAGCCGCTACCGCGAGCCGCAGCACCGCGCATTCGCCAAGGCGGCCGAGGACTGGGACATCGAGCGGATCGTCGCCGACTACGCCGCGGCGGCCCGGCGGGTGGCCGCGGCCGGCCTCGACGGCCTCGAGCTCCAGCACTACGGGCACCTCATGGACGCCTTCGTGTCCCCCTGGCTCAACGACCGCGAGGACGAGTACAACGGGAGCCTGGAGAACCGGCTGCGGTTCCCCCTCATGGTCATCGACGCGGTGCGCGCCGCGGTCCCGCCCGACTTCCTCGTCGGGATCCGGATGAGCGTCGACGAGTGCCGCGCGGACGGGCTCGTCGAGGACGACGCGGTGGAGATCCTGCAGGTGTACGCCGAGCACGGGATCGACTTCCTCTCCCTCATCAAGGGCCGGCTCGACTCCGACCGAGCGCTCGCCTCGACGATCCCCGGCATGGGCACGCCGTCCGCCCCGTTCCTCGACGTGTGCCGCCGGATCCGGCAGCGGATCACGATCCCGATCATGCACGCCACCCGGATCGCCGACGTCCCGACCGCCCGGCATGCGCTGGCCGACGGCTGCGTGGACCTCGTGGGCATGACGCGCGCGCACCTCGCCGACCCGCATCTCGTGGAGAAGATCGCCGCCGGTCAGGAGGACGACATCCGTCCGTGCGTGGGCGCGAACCTGTGCCTCGACAGCATCTACGTGTCCGGCGCCGCGCACTGCATCCACAACCCCGCGACCGGCCGCGAGCTCACCCTGCCGCAGGTGGTGCCCGCCGGCGAGGTGGCCCGTCCCCGGCACGTCGTCGTGGTCGGGGCGGGCCCGGCCGGGCTCGAGGCGGCCCGCGTGTGTGCGGTCCGCGGCCACCGGGTGACCGTGCTCGAGGCCGCCGGCGAGTACGGCGGGCAGGTGCGGATCGCCGCGCGCTCCCCGCGCCGCCGCGACCTCATCGGGATCGTCGACTGGCGCTGGCAGCAGGCGCTCAAGCACGGGGTGGAGTTCCGGTTCTCCGCGTTCGCGGACGAGGAGATGATCGCGGGTCTCGCCCCGGACGCGGTGGTCATCGCCACCGGTGGGCTGCCGGATTCCGCGGTGGCCCCCGGGGAGAGGCTCGTCCACGACGTCTGGGACGTCATGACCGATCAGCTCCCGCGCCGCGGCCGGGTGCTCGTGTACGACGACCACGGGCTCAATCCCGCGCTCGACGCGGTGGAGCGGCTCGCTGAGGCCGGCGCGGAGGTCGTCTACGCCTCACCGGAGCGGATGATCGGGATCGACGTCGGCTCGATGAACTCGCCGGCCTACCTCGAGGTGTTCGGCCGCCGCGGGGTCGAGGTGCGCCTGGCGGAGAGGCTCGCAGACGTCAGCCGCGCCGACGGGCGGCTGCGTGCCACCCTGCGCAACGAGTACTCCGACACCGACGCCGTGTTCGAGGTCGATGCGGTGGTCGTCGACCACGGCACGATCCCCAATGCCGAGCTCTACACCGCGCTCAAGCCGGGCTCGCGCAACGGCGGCGCGGTGGACCAGCAGGCACTGCGCGACCCGCTCGCCGCCCGGAGCCGCAAGCTCCCGGTGGCTGTGCGCGCGGGAGGGGCGGGGAGTGCAGAAGGTTCCGGCGGCGGCTCGGAAGGTTCCGGCAGCGGCGCGGCCGGCTACGACCTGTTCCGGATCGGCGACGCGGTGAGCAGCCGCACCATCCATTCCGCGATCCTCGACGCGCTCCGCCTGGGTCTGCTCATCTGATCCCGGTCACGGTTGATCCCGGTCAGCGTCGGGGGCCGTCGGCGGGTCCGTGCCCCGGGCGGTGCGCCTCGCCCGCGCTCTGCCCCGCCCCATCGCCGGACTCCGGCACACCGGGCGAGCGCCCGCCGGTCCCCTCGGGAGAGGAGGCCCGGGCGGAGCGCGACCCGGCAGCGCGCACCTCCGCATCCGTCGGAGCACCTGCGGTGACGAGTTCGGCGCCGACGACGCCATCGAGGATGCGCGGGTCGACCGGCTCCCCGGAGTCGAAGACCGAGAGCCCGCCGGTCGATTCGAGGATGACGCACTGGACGAGGTCGGGGTTCGGTACGCCGCGCGCCCGCAGGGCGGCCATGATGTCGCTGTACGTGACGTGGGACCGCCGCAGGTGCTCGTCGACCACCCTGCCGTGCGCCATCACGACGACCCCGGTCGATTCGAGGACGCGGCGCATCCCCCGCCAGTTCCGCACGGCCCCGAACACCGCCTCGGCGGCCATGAGCGTGAACAGGCCGATCACTCCTGCCGCGAGCGTCGGCGGGTGGCCGAGGATGACGCGGCCGGCGACCGCGCCGAACATGATCGTCACGACGACGTCGAAGCTCGAGGTCACCGCGAGCACGCGGGCGCCGAAGACCCTGACGAAGACGAGGAACGTCAGATAGATCGCGATCGCGGACAGCACGACGAGCGGGATCCGCCACAGCTCGATCCCGAGCGCGTCGATGAGGGTCTCGGTGTCCGGCATGATGCTCATGAGCCTACCGGCCGCACCACCGGGAACGGGCCGGCGGAGGGGTCACCGGCGGCTCGCAGCGTCGCAGGTCACCGCGCCTCGGGTGCGGGCGCCGGGGCCGGGGATTCTGCGGTGCGCGCCCTGCGGCGGTCGAGGTTCTGGCAGATCAGGGCGAAGAGCGCGCCGGACACGTTGTGCCACACGGAGAACACCGCTCCGGGCAGGGCGGCGAGCGGGTTCATGTACTGCGCGGCGAGGCCGGCGGCGAGGCCCGAGTTCTGCATCCCGACCTCGATCGCGACGGTGCGGCGCGAGGGCAGCGGGAGGCGGAACAGGGCGGCCGCACCGTACCCGAGCGCCATCCCGACCACGTTGTGGAGGATGACGGCGGCGAGGACGAGGAGTCCGGCCTCGATGATCCGGTCGGCGCTGCCGGACACGACGATCGCGACGATCACCGCGATGGTGAGCACGGACAGCCAGGGCAGGACCGGCAGCAGCCGGACGACGACCTTGGGCAGGAGCAGCCGGACGACGACGCCGAGCACCACGGGGACGAGGACGATCTTGACGATGGTGAGCGCCATGTCGCCGGCGGCGACGGGCATGTACTGCCCGGCCAGCCACAGGGTGAGCAGCGGGGTGAGGAGGGGCGCGAGCAGCGTGGACACCGAGGTCATCGTCACCGACAGGGCGACGTCGCCGCGGGCCAGGTACGCCACGACGTTCGAGGCGGTGCCGCCGGGCGCGCAGCCGACGAGGATGACGCCGGCGGCGATCTCCGGCGGCAGCTGGAGGAGGACGACGACGAGGAGCGCGACGAGCGGCATGATGACGAACTGCGCGATGACGCCGAGCAGCACCGGCAGCGGGCGCTTGGCGACGAGGGCGAAGTCGACCGGCCGGAGAGTGAGCCCCATCGTGAACATCACGACGCCGAGCAGGGTGTTGACCGCCGGTGCCGCCTGGGAGACCGTGTCGGCGGCGAGATAGCCGACGACGCCGCCGGCGATGATGAGGAGCGGGAACACGGTGACGGCGATGTAGCCGCTGCGCGCCTCCTTCGCGGCAGCTCGCGGGTCGCCGGGTCGGGCGGTGTCGTCTCGCAGTGCGGCGTCCGGCATCGGTCGCTCCTTCGGGTCGTGCGTCTGGAATGTCGGCTGATTTCCGCGATTCTACGCGGATGTCAATGATTGAGACATCCGTCTCACAATGTGTCGGCCTGCGGCGGCCCAGGGGCCTGGTGCCGGCGGATCCGCCCGCTCGGATCGGCACGCGCCCACACTCCGCCGTGGCACCCGGTGACCCTCCATGACAGCAGGTGTCACCGGGTGACCCCGGATGACGTGCTCCGGGTACGTGTTCCGGCCGACGCGGCAGACTGGTGGTGCCTCGCGAGTCCGCAGCCGCGTCGCCCATTGCACCGCTCCCTAACGGGCGGTCGAGCGCGCTGCGTGCCGATCGCCCTCACGGAGAGCACGGACCGATCCGAGTGAGGAATGATGACCGAATCCACTGAGCACCGCACCCCGGACTTCGACCCCCGGGACCACGGCCTCGACCCCCGGACCACCCTGGCGCGCGTGCCCGGCGCCGAGGAGTGCCGCCGCACCTCCCCGGGGCACGAGATCCACTTCATCCAGGCCCGGCTCCTCGGCCAGCACCCCGAGCGCTGGCAGGACGCCGTCATCACCGAGGCGGCCGAGGACGGCCGACTGAGCGGCCGGCTGCTCGAGGGCGATGAGCGGTGGTGGGGCGTCCACCACGCGTCCCTGGCCGATGAGCTGAGCCCCGGTGCGCCGGTGCAGGTGAATATCGGCACCTCGGCGATCTTCGTCGCACCCGGACAGGTGCGCTCCGTCCGCTTCTCGACCGACGGCCCGCCGGAGCCGCTCAACAGATGCCGCGGGCTGCGCCCGGTGATCCACCGTGCGCCGGACGGGACCGAGACCATCAGCGGGTACACCGCCGACGGACCGGGGGACTGAGCCGGTGGGTTGAGCCGGTCGCTGCGCCATCGATCAGCCGGCAGCCGCCGCAGCACCGATCGCGGCGAGCAGCGCCACCTCGGTCCCGGCGAGCCCGCGGGACAGGTAGACCCGCCGACCGGTGAGCGGGGCCTGCACGAGTCCGGCGGCCACCCGCCCGAGCGGCACGATCGCCTCGGCCCCGCCGAGTGGCAGCAGCGGGTCGGCCTCGCTGAGGTGCTGGGCCGGGGAATCGGCGGTGACGAACGCTCCGGCGAGCAGTTCGGGCGGGATCTCGCTGCGACCGCCGGCCGCGACCCCGAGCGTGTGGACGAGGACATCGGGGGCGAGCCCGGCGGCGTCGATCACCGGGCTCGCGGAGTCCGTGGCGAGGACGACGATGGTCGCCGCGCCCACCGCCTCCGCCGCCGAGGCGTACGCCCGGGCGGGCAGGCCGAGCACCGTGCGGGCGTGCTCGGCCAGACGCTCGCGGCGGGCCACGCGGGGCGAGTGGATGCGCACCTCGGCGATGTCGAGGACGCCGCCGAATGCCCACAGCTGGTTGCGGGCCTGCACGCCGGAGCCGATGACCGCCACGGTGTGCGGCCCCGGCCCGGCGAGCAGCGAGGCGGCCGCACCTCCGAGTGCGCCCGTGCGGCGCGGGCCCAGGAGGTTCCCCACCGCGATCGCCTCGACCGCGCCGGATTCCGCGCTGTGGGCTACGACGACCTGCTCTGCGGCCGGCCCGCCGGCGGCGGCATAGGACCGGTAGCCGTGATGGGTGGGCGTGGCGCCGGCGGTGAAGACCAGCGGTCCTGCGGTGACGCGGGCGGGTGCCGTGAGGGCGCCTCGGCCGTGGTCGGCGAGCGCGGCGAGCATGGTCTCGACGGCGAGCCGGGGCGTGAGATGGGCGCGGATGTGCGCGTCGGTGACGAAGCGGGGCGGCATGGAGCGAGGGTATCGCGGCGGCGCGGCCTGATCCTCGATAGGAGGACGGCGGCCCTCCGCCGTGTCCTCAGGTGCTGGACCCCTGCGAGGCGAGCCACTGCTCGTGGAGCTCGCGGCGGCGCTCGTACTCGCGGCGGTTGCGCACCCGCGGATCGTTGCGTCCGTTGCCCGTCGAGGGGCCGAAGACGTGGAGCAGGATGTACTCGATCCGGGCGAAGAATCGGTAGGACCGGGAGAAGCTGTCCTGTCCTCTGGGTTTGTCCACGGTGGCTCCAATCCTGGGGTGCCGAAGGCGGGCGGCTGAACCCTCGACCCTACCGGGCGACCGGACTGCGGGGGACGGCGGGTGCAGCGGTCCCGTCGGGCGGCCGCTCGGTGGGTGCCGTCCGTCTCAGCGGCCGAGGAGCCGGGCGAGGAATCCCGGCTTCCCGGCTTCCTTCTCGCCCTTCGGGTGCCCGCTGCACCGATCGGCGCGCGGGACGCCCTTCATCACCTGGTCGACGTGCTGGCCGCAGCCGGCCCAGGTGGTCTTTCCGCACTTCTTGCAGGTCACTGCTCGGCACATGATCGTGGTCCTTTCGTCGGTGGTGCACAGGTGATCGGGGGTCCGCTGCCCGCCGGGCGCGGTCGATGGCGGCCGATCCGGATGGACGGCCGCGCCGGTGGGTGTCAGGACAGTGAGAGGAACAGCTTCTCGAGCTCGTCGGTGGTGAGGCCGTCCTCGTCCTCGGCGGCACCCTCCGGGTCGATGAGGCAGTGCTGCATGGCCGAGGACACGACCATGAAGCCGGCCCGGTCGACGGCCGTGGACACCGCAGCGAGCTGGGTGACGACCTCGCGGCAGGAGCCCTGGGTCTCGACGGCGCGGATCACGGCGTCGAGCTGTCCGCGCGCCCGCTTGAGGCGGTTGAGGATCTTGCGCTGGGTGTCGGGATCGGCTGTTCGCATGTCGGTCTCGCTTTCTGGTTGCCCGCAGGGTGCCCCGGTCGGGGCCCCTGCGCTGGAGACGGGTGTCAGGCCTGCTGTGCGGCGACGGCCCGGTGGATCTCCTCCATGTCGAGATCCTTGACCTTCTGGATGAGCTCTTCGAGCGCCGCAGCCGGCAGCGCACCGGGCTGGGAGAAGACGAGCACGCCTTCGCGGAACGCCATGAGGGTGGGGATCGAGGTGATCCGGGCGGCGGAGGCGAGCGTCTGCTCGGCCTCGGTGTCGACCTTGGCGAAGACGATGTCGGAATGCTCGGCGGAGGCCGCCTCGAACACCGGGGCGAACATCCGGCACGGCCCGCACCAGCTCGCCCAGAAGTCGACGAGCACGATGTCCTGGTCGGCTATCGTCCGGGCGAAGGTGTCGCCGGTGAGATCGATGGTGGTCATGTCTGCGGTCCTTTCGGGATCGATGGTTCTCGAGTGGGAGATGCGGATCGGTGCACCCGGCGTTCCCGCACCGGCAGCGGGCACCGGTCGCCGAGCAGCAGGCAGACTCCGGCGAGCACCGCGGCGAGAGCGGCGGCCACGAGGACTGCGAGGTCGTAGGGACCCGGCAGCTCCTGCCACAGGACGATGACGCCCATGACGAGCACGAAGACTCCGAAGCCCTTCCGCAGAGCGGCCTCCGGCACCGTCGAGGACAGTTTCGCCCCGATCACGCTGCCGACGATCGCCGCGGCGGTGACGCCGAGGACGAGTCCCCAGTCGAGCGACACCGAGGTGAGGTACCCCGCGAGCCCGGCGAAGGACTTGAGCGCGATGACGAGGAGCGAGGTGCCCACGGCCACGGTCATCGGCAGTCCGGCGAGCAGGGCGAGCGCGGGCACGACGAGGAACCCTCCCCCGGCCCCGACGAGCCCGGTGACGAAGCCGACGACCAGGCCGTCGAGAACGATGCGCACGACGGGCAGTTCGCGCGCCCGCTCTCCCGCGTCTCCGGTCACGTTCTGCTTCTTCCGCCCGCGGAGCATGGCACCAGCGGTGGCGAGCATCATGAGCGCGAAGGCGATCATGAGGACGGTCCCGGGGATGAGTCCGCCCAGCAGGCCGCCGCCGAACGCCCCTGCCATGCCGGCCGCGCCGAAGATCAGACCCATCCGCCAGCGGACGTTGCCGCGGCGGGCGTGGGCGATGACACTGACCGCCGAGGTGACGCCGACGACGAACAGCGATGCTGCGATCGCCTCCTTGGCGTCGAGTCCCGCGACGTAGGTGAGCAGCGGGACCGTGAGGATCGATCCCCCGCCGCCGAGCAGACCGAGTGAGACCCCGATCACCACGGCGGCGATGAGGACACCGATCAGGGTGAGGTCCACTGCGCCTCCTCCTTCGTGTCGTGTGGGCGGTGGCGTCCACCCGGGGCCCACCCGGGTGGACGCGGGTCAGATGGCGTGCGGTGCTGCTGGGATCGCGCGGATGGAGTTCTCGAGCGTCGGGTCGGCCGCGGTGCGGTTCCACGGCATCTTCGACAGCGCCGAGGCCATCGCGCACGAATCGCTCGCCGCGGAGTAGGCGAGTCCGGCCCCGATCGCGCCGGCGAGCAGACTGAGCTTCGGGGAGATGAGCTTGCTGCCGAGCACGCCGAGCAGCACGAGTGACCCGGCGGTCATCCGCACCTGGCGGTCCATCGCCCGGCGTCGCGTGCCGTGGACGACGTCTCCGCCGGCGGCCTCGAACTCGGCGATGCCGCCGGTGAGCACGGTCGCCTCGGCGAGTCCGACGCCGTGGAGCCGCCCGCAGGCCTGCTGCGCCCGGTTGCCCGACTGGCAGATGAGGACCACGTGGCCCCGGAGCCTCTCGGCGAGCTCGCGGGTGTGCTCCGACAGGAGCGGCAGCGGCACGTTGTACGAACCGCGGATGTGGACGGTGTCGAACTCGCCGGGGGTGCGGACGTCGATGATGGTGAGCTGCTCGTCCGCGGCGATTCGTGAGCGGAGCTCGGCGGCGTCGATCGCGGTGATCCGCGTGGGTGCGGGGGCGGTCTGTGCGGCGGTCATCGGGCGGCCTCCGCGGATTCGGCCTGCCATGCCGACCATCCGGCGTAGCTGCCCTCGAGCTCGACGATGTCGTAGCCCTCGCGCCGCAGCGCACTGGCGGCCACGGAATTGCGGACTCCGGACTGGCAGTAGGTGACGATCGGACCGTCCTGCGGCAGCTGATCGAGGTTCCACAGCACGCGTCCGGCGCTGAGCTGGGAGGATCCCGGGATGTGGCCGTCGGCGTGCTCCGTCTTGTTGCGGACGTCGAGCACGAGGGCGGCGTCGAAGGAGTCGAGCTCGGACGGCGCGATCATCGCGGGCACGGTGGACGGCAGTCCGTCGATGTCGGGGGTGAACCCGATGACGGTGTCGATGCCCACGCGCAGCAGGTGGTCGCGGAAGTCCGCGGCGGTCTGCTGGTCCGGGGCGAGCAGGATGAGCCCGCGCGATTCGCGCTCGGGGTCGTAGGCCCAGCCGCCGTAGGTCGCGGCCTTGTCCGGGCCCGGGATGTTGAGCGACCCGGCGACCGTTCCGGCGTGCACCTCGGTGTTGGGGCGGGTGTCGACGAAGATCGCCTCGTCCGCCAGCAGCGCCTTCTCGACCTCGTCCGTCGACATCCGGCGCAGCTCCGGCAGCTCGCCGTGGATGCGCGGGCCGTCGCGGTTCTCCCGCTTCATGCGCCCGAAGTACGCATGGGCGTCGGGCTGCCCGTCGAGGAGCTCGTCGACGAAGCCCTGCTCGTCGTCGTTCCGCAGGTACGGGGCCCACCAGGCGAAGTTCCGCTCGTAGCCGACGGTGGTCGACGGGAGGGCGCCGAGCGCCTTGCCGCACGCGCTGCCGGCACCGTGGGCCGGGAACACCTGGACGTGGTCCGGGAGCTCGAGGAACACCGTCTTGAGACTGGAGAAGAGCTGCTTCGCCCCGCCGAACCGGGTGTCGACGCCGCCGGCCGCCTCGTCGAGGAGGTCGGGGCGGCCCAGGTCCCCGGCGAACACGAAGTCGCCGGAGAGCAGGTACCCGGGCTCGTCCGCGAAGGCGCCATCGGTGACGAGGAACACGAGGTGCTCCGGCGTGTGGCCCGGGGTGTGGCGCGCCTGGATGGTGATGTTGCCGATCGTGATGGTGTCACCGTCGTGCAGGCGGGTGGCCTCGAATCCGTACTGCCAGTCCGCGTCGCCGTCGCCGGAGACGTAGAGCTGAGCACCGGTGGCAGCCGCGAGCTCGCGGGAGCCGGAGAGGTAGTCGGCGTGGATGTGGGTCTCGGTGACAGCGGTGATGGTCATGCCGTGGCGGGCGGCGAGCTCGAGATATTCGGTGATGTCGCGGCGGGCGTCGACCACGACGGCCTCGCCCTTCGCCTGGCAGCCGATGAAGTAGCTGGCCTGTGCGAGGTCCTCGTCGTAGATGCGTTCGAGAAGCATGGCGTCTCCTGGGTCTGTCGGGTTGATGGATCCAGTCTGACATATACCCCTAGGGGTATTCAAGGCGAGGGGTGGAGACTGCGCGAGGCCCCGCCCGGCCGCCGTTCTCGCGCTGGTTCAGCGCCGCCCGTCCAGGCGACCGCCGACCTCGAGCCACAGCAGTGCGACGTGCACCGCGAGCCGTGAGTCGGCGTCCTCGAGGGATACGCCGAGCACCGATTCGATCCGGGCGATCCGGGCATAGAGGGCGGGCCTGCTGAGGTTCGCACGGCGGGCCGCCTCCGCCTTGTTCCCGCCGCACTCGAGGAGCACGCGGAGGAATCCGAGCGCCGCGGGGCCTTCGGAGGAGAGCAGCCCGCCGAGCTCCGATTCGACGAAGGCGCGCATCCGCGGCTCCTCCCGCAGGGCTGACAGCACCCCGCGCAGCCGCACATCGCCGAAGCGATAGAACGGGCGGCGGTGCACCTCCATCGTGGCGACGACCTCGACGGTCCGGCCGGCCTCCTCGAGACCTGCGGCCGCGCCGCTGAGCGAGTCCGCCGCGGGTCCGACCCCGACGATCCACGATGTCGGTTTCGCGCCGGCGGCATCCGGGCGCCCGCCGTCGAGGAGCGCGTCGGCCCGGTCGAGGAGGTCCCCCAGCCGCCGGTCGACGTCGTCGGCGGAGCCGAGACCGAGGAGGACGGCGAAGGACCCCGAGCGCAGACCGCCGGCGAGCGCCGGCAACCGCTGCGCACGGGCGGCAGCCGTCATCGCGTCCAGGGCCGCCCGCTCGCGCAGCTGCAGCCCGGTCGGATCCTCCCCGGGCACCGGCTCGAGCTGCAGGACGAACGGCAGGTACACCGGAGCGCTGCGCATGCCCAGTGCCTCGGCCCGGGCGAGAGCCTGCCCGGGGTCCGTGAGCGTACCGTCCATGAGCTCCTGGAGGAAGCCCGTCCGCGCCTGCTGCAGCAGATCGCGCCGGTCCTGCGCAGCCATCCGCGCAAGGGTGACCGCCTGCCCCGCGCGCTCGAGGACATGTGCGGCCGCCTCCGCCCCGCTCCCGGCGTCCGGGACCACGAGGCGACCCCAGCGCCGCCCGCTCACCCCCACAGGGGTGTGCAGCCGGACCGCCCGGGAGCCGGCAGGGCCGGCCTCGCGTGTGCGGCCGCCCTCACCGGTCGCGCGGGCCGGCCATTCGGCGAGCAGGGCGTCGACGCTCCCACCCGCGGCATTGAACGCGAGCACCCGGTGAGCGGCGTCCTCGAGCACGACGGCGGCGCCCAGGAGTTCGGCGGCGGTGTCGACGATGCGCTGCTCGTCCGCACCCTCGAGGCTCAAGCCGGTGAACACCTCGTGGACCCGGCGCGCGCTCTCGAGCCGGGCGACCTGCTCGCCGATGAGGAGCCGGTGCGCGGCCTGTGTCACGCGCACGAATCGCGCACGCCGGTGGAGCACGACCACCGGCAGCACCCGGCCGTCCACGGCGGATCCGATGCGGCGGCGGGCCTCGGCGTCGAACGCTCCGTCGGGGCCCACGAGCTCGACGACGACCGCCGCGACCCCAGCCGCCTCGATGTCGTCGAAGAAGCTGCGCGCCTGGTCATGGGAGTGCCGGAAGACCGATCCGGTCGTGAGCACGAGCTCTCCGCCCTCGAGCAGCGCACCGGTGTTCTCGGTGTCGACGATGTGCACCCACCGGACCGGGGTTCCGAGGAGATCCTGCCCGCAGAGCACCTCGGGCGCACCGGCCGCGAGGTCGGGGAGCTCGAGCACGCGCGCCACGGTCACCGGGGACTCCGAGCGGGAGTCGGGAGCGATGTGAGTCATGGGCCAACCGTACAGACTGTCAGCTGGCATCCTTGAGACCTGACACTGTGCACGTTGACGTCGCGGAGGACCGGGTCCAGCCTGTGTGTGAGAGCCGTCACTGCGCGGCGGCCCACCACATCCTCCCCGACCCGCCGAAAGGGCACTCACGATGACGACGATCACCCACTGGATCGACGGCGCACCGGCGCCGATCGCCGACGACGCGCGCCGCGGCGAGCTCCACAACCCCGCGACGGGGGAGCGCACCGGTGAGGTCCTGCTCGCCTCGCGCGCGGAGACCGAGGCGGCCATCGCCTCGGCGGCCGCCGCCTTCCCCGGATGGCGGGACACCTCGCTGTCGAAGCGGGTCTCCGTGCTCTTCTCCTTCCGCGAGCTGCTCAACTCCCGCAAGGAGGAGCTGGCCGCGATCATCACCGCCGAGCAGGGCAAGGTGCTCGCCGATGCGCTCGGTGAGATCAGCCGCGGCCAGGAGGTCGTCGAGTTCGCGTGCGGCATGCCGCACCTCCTCAAGGGCGGCCACACCGAGAACGCGTCCTCCGGGGTCGACGTCCATTCGCTGCGCCAGCCGGTCGGGGTGTCCGCGATCATCTCGCCGTTCAACTTCCCGGCGATGGTGCCGATGTGGTTCTTCCCCATCGCGATCGCGGCCGGCAACACCGTCGTGCTCAAGCCCTCGGAGAAGGATCCCTCGGCCGCCAACTGGATCGCCGCCCTGTGGCAGGAGGCGGGCCTGCCGGACGGCGTCTTCACCGTCGTCCACGGCGACAAGGAGGCCGTCGACACGCTCCTCACCGACGAGCGGGTCGCCTCGGTGTCGTTCGTCGGCTCCACGCCGATCGCCCGGTACGTCTACGAGACCGCGACCGCAGCCGGAAAGCGGGTGCAGGCGCTCGGCGGGGCGAAGAACCACATGCTCGTCCTCCCCGATGCCGACCTCGACCTCGCAGCCGACGCGGCGGTCAACGCCGGCTACGGGGCGGCCGGTGAACGGTGCATGGCGATCTCCGCGGTCGTCGCGGTCGACTCGATCGCTGACGCGCTCGTGGAGAAGATCGCGGAGCGCACCCGCACGCTGCGCACCGGCGACGGGACCCGTGATACCGACATGGGTCCGCTCATCACCGCCGCCCACCGGGACAAGGTCACCGGGTACATCGACGCCGGGGTGGAAGCCGGCGCGACCCTCGTCGTCGACGGCCGCTCGCCGGAGGTCGACGCCGACGGTGAAGGCTTCTTCGTCGCACCGACCCTGTTCGACGCAGTCACCCCGGAGATGTCGATCTACACCGACGAGATCTTCGGGCCGGTGCTCTCCGTCGTGCGGGTCGCCGGATACGACGAGGGGCTCGAACTCATCAATGCGAACCCCTACGGGAACGGCACGGCGATCTTCACGAACGACGGCGGTGCCGCCCGGCGGTTCGAGAACGAGGTCCAGGTCGGGATGATCGGCGTCAACGTCCCGATCCCGGTGCCGATGGCGTACTACTCGTTCGGCGGCTGGAAGAACTCGCTGTTCGGCGACACCCACGCCCACGGCACCGAGGGCGTCCACTTCTTCACCCGCGGCAAGGTCGTCACCAAGCGCTGGCTCGATCCCAGCCACGGCGGCATCAACCTCGGATTCCCGACCAACGCCTGAGCGGCACCCGAACCTGAAGGACACACCATGACCACCACCGTCGAATCCACCACTCGATCCGAGGCCGCGATCACCGAGGCCGAGATCGATGCCGGCCGGCGCGCCCATGAACTCGACCGGACGCACGTCTTCCACTCCTGGCAGGCCCAGGGACCGTTCTCCCCGATGACGGTGCTCCGGGCCGAGGGTTCCCGGGTGTGGGACGGCGAGGGGCGCGAGCTCCTCGACTTCTCCTCCCAGCTCGTGAACACGAACATCGGGCATCAGCACCCGGCCGTCGTGGCCGCGATCCAGGAGCAGGCGGGGAAGCTCTGCACCATCGCCCCGCAGCACGTCAACGATGCCCGCTCCGAGGCTGCGCGCCTCATCACCGAGCTCACACCGGACGGGCTCGACCACGTGTTCTTCACCAACGGCGGGGCGGATGCGAACGAGCACGCGATCCGCATGGCGCGGCTGCACACGGGCCGTCACAAGGTGCTCTCGGCGTACCGCAGCTATCACGGCGGGACGCAGCTCGCGGTCAACGTCACCGGTGATCCGCGCCGGTTCCCCAACGACTACTCGGCCGAAGGCGTCGTCCATTTCATGCCCGCCTACCCGTATCGGAGCTACTTCGGATCGGAGACCGAGGAGCAGGAGACCGAGCGGGCGCTGCGCCACCTCGAGGACATGATCCTCCTCGAGGGACCGGACCGGATCGCCGCCCTGGTCCTCGAGACCGTGCCCGGCACGGCCGGGATCTATGCGCCGCCGCCGGGGTACCTCGCAGGCGTCCGGGAGCTCACCCGGAAGCACGGGATCGTCTACATCGCCGATGAGGTCATGGCCGGGTTCGGGCGGACCGGCGCCTGGTTCGCCGTCGACCACTGGGACGTCGCCCCGGACCTCATCACCTTCGCCAAGGGGGTCAACTCCGGGTACGTGCCGCTGGGCGGGGTGGCGATCTCCCGGCCGATCTACGAGACCTTCGTCGATCGCACCTATCCGGGCGGCCTGACCTACTCGGGTCACCCGCTCGCCTGCGCGGCGGCGGTCGCGACGATCACCGCGATGCGCGAGGAGGGGATGGTCGAGAACGCCGCACGGCTGGGGACCGATGTCATCGGCCCGCGCCTGCGGGAGATCGCCGAGCGCCACCAGTCCGTGGGTGATGTGCGCGGTCTCGGGTGCTTCTGGGCGGTCGAGCTCGTCAAGGATCGGACGACCCGGGAGCCGCTGGCGCCCTACGGCGGCAGCTCGAAGGCGATGGCGGAGCTCATGAAGGCACTGCTGGCCGGCGGTGTGCTGGCGTTCGCGAACTTCAACCGCATCCACGTCGTGCCGCCGCTCAACACCCCGGACGAGGACGTGATCCGCGGTCTCGAGGTGCTCGACGAGGCGCTCGCAGTGGCAGACGCGCACGTGGCCTGAGGGGCGTGGGCCGAGGGGCGCCGAGCGGCCCTCGGCCCGCCCTCACCCCGCCGGCGGCTCCCAACCCTGCACCTGTCGGATCTGCCGGACGAGCGCGCGCTCCGGGGTGAGGCGGAGCACCTGGTCTCGGACCCGGCTCACCGCAGCACCCCTCACGTGCCCCATCTGTCCCACCAGGCGCGACATCCGGGCGATGCGCTGGGAGCGCGGTCGGCGCAGGGCGTCGTAGCGGGCGAGCGCGGAGCCCACTTGCACCGGATCTGGGGCGTCATCCCGCGCGAGCCCGCCGAGCGCCACGGTGAGGACGGCGGCGTCCTCCATCGCCTGGCCCCCGCCCTGTCCCAGGTTCGGTGTCATAGCGTGCGCGGCGTCGCCGAGCAGCACCGTCCGGCCGCGGACGTAGGACGGGAGCGGACCGGCGAGCTCGTTGATCGGCAACCGGTGGACGCGGTCCGCGGGCGTCGCCTCGAGCAGCGCGGGGATGGGTGCGTGCCAGTGCCCGAACGTCGCGCGGACTGCCGCCATCTCGTCCTCGATCCGCACGTCCTGTGCCATCGTCGCCACCGCGAACCAGTACACGCGCCCGTCGGACAGGGGTGCCAGGCCGAAGCGCTGCCTGATGCCCCAGGTCTCCCCGGCCTCGCCGTGCAGGTCCACCGGCCGGTCGGTGATGCCCCGCCACGCGGAGTAGCCGGCGTACCGGATGCCGGGGTCGCCCGGCCAGGAGCGCCGGACCGTGCTCCGCAGCCCGTCGGCGGCGACGACGAGGTCGAAGGATTCGTCCGATGTCCCGGACGGCCCGGCCTCGGCGTCCTGTCCGGAAGCCGGGGCGCCGTCTGCCTCGGGCTCCCTGCCCGGGTCCACAACCACGGACCCGTCGGGATCCGCCCGGACAATGCGGCATCCCGAGCGCACCGTGCCGGGGGCGAGGTGGCCGAGGAGGAGATCGTGGAGCACCGCCCGGTCGATGACCCGGAGCTCCGCGACGGCCTCGGTGGGGATACGCGCGAGCCAGGCGCCGTCGGGCCGGCGCTGCCCTCCGCGCAGCTCCCGCACCTCGGCCGAGGTGGCCTGCCGGAAGGCGTCACCCACGCCGATGACGTCGAGGGCGCGGAGTCCGTTGGCGAACACGGACAGACCGGACCCGCCGGCGCGGAGCACCGGAGCCTGCTCGAACACCGTCACCTGTGCTCCCGCGCGCTGCAGCCCGATCGCCGCGCACAGCCCGCCGATCCCTGCTCCCACGATCCCGATCCGCATGTGCGCCTCCTGCCCCCTCGGTGCCGGCCGTCGACTGCGACCGGTGATGCTCCTGCCAGTCTGACCCGACTCGCACCTCGGCGGTAGGGGACGAGCCGGTCGCGGTGGGTCCCCGGATCATGGGCCGCGGCCTCCCCGCCCGGGACCCGGCCACGCGCATTCCCAGCAAGTACAGAGGTATTCAAATCGAGTCGCACACTGATTGAAGGCTGTGGGCGGCGACGCGCAGGCGCGAGCGCCTCGGCCCCGATCGTTGAAGCGTCAACGCACCGATTTCCGAAATGCCGTCCACCTGGCGTTCACCGGCGGCATGGCAGGCCCGCTTGTCGGACGAATCCGCCGGTGACAAGGTTGTGGACGTGGTTGCGATCACAGCTCGCGGCCCGCTGCGAAACGGAATCCATACGAAAGGTTCGAGACTCATGCGCACAGTACAGACTGCACACTCCTCCACCCGCCCCCTCCTCCAGCGGATCGGCGTCCTCGGAGCCGCCGGCGCCGTCGCGGTCACCGGATTCGGGTTCGGGGCCGACGCGATCGGTCTCGGCACCGCACCCGTCGCCGCCGCAGAGGCCTCCGGCACGCAGAGCCCGTCCTACGTGGCGATCGACCAGTTCCAGGGCCAGCCCACTCAGGACGCCGACTGCGGCCCCACCTCCGCGGTCATCGCGATGCTCGCCGAGGGCTACCAGCCGCAGGGCTACGATCAGGGGCCGCGCGCTGCGATCGAGACCGCCCGCGGACAGACCGGACTCGCCTCGGGACCGACCGTGGAAGCCCACATGGTCAGCATCCTCGACGCGCAGGGCGTCCCGGCGAATGCCGACACCGACTTCACCGGTGCCCTCGACGAGGTGCGCGACGGCAAGTCCGCGATCATCACCGGCTACATGGACGCGCTCCCCTACGTCTACGACTACCGGGCCGCCCAGGGCGTCAACCCGCACATCGTCCACGCCGTGGTCATCACCGACTACGACTCCGCCGACGGCACATTCCGCATCCTCGACCCGAACACCGGAGTCGATGCACGGGCCACCGCCGGCCAGCTCGAGACCTTCCAGGGCAGCCTGTCCCCGGCCGAGCAGCACCAGACCGTCGTCGGCTGAGCACCGCGGCCGTTCCCAGCACCTCTCGGAGCACACGACCGGCACCGCCGCAGTCATCGCCGACTGCGGCGGTGTCGTGCTGGGTGCTCCCGCCCGCGGGGCCCGCCGGTGCTCGCCCGGCGTCTGCGGTGCACCGCGCGTCGTCTGGGACGATGGTCCCGTGGAGAGAATCGTGGAGTGGTGGGATTGCCACCAGGTCACCCTCTATCTCGTGGCGATCGCCGTCGGGGCCGGGATCGGCCTCGGTCTGCCGGCGCAGGCGCCCGCACTCGCCCACGCGATCGAGCCCGCGCTCTTCCTGCTCCTCTTCGCCACCTTCGTGGGCATCCCGCTCATCACCGTCGGCCGGGCGCTGCGCGATGTCCGCTTCCTCCTCACGGTCCTCGTGGCGAACTTCCTCGTCGTCCCGATCATCGTCTTCGCGCTCTCCCGCGTCGTCACCGACGACCCCGGACTCGCGGCGGGCGTCCTCCTCGTCCTCCTCACCCCGTGCATCGACTACGTCATCGTGTTCACCGGTCTCGCGGGAGGCGCGCGCGACCGGCTCCTCGCCGCGGCCCCGCTGCTCATGCTCGTGCAGATGCTCCTCCTGCCGGCCTATCTCCTCGCATTCACCGGCGGCACCGCGGCGTCCGCGGTCGACCTCGCGCCGTTCGGCCGGGCATTCCTCGTCCTCATCGTCCTGCCCCTCGGGGCGGCAGCCGCCGTGCAGGCCCTGGCGCGGCGGCACCGGTCGGCTCGGGTGGCGACCGACGCCTCGGGGGCGCTCATGGTGCCGTTGATGATGGTGACCCTCGTCGTCGTCATCGGCTCGCAGATCGCGGCGGTCGGCGGGCAGATCACCGCGGTGCTCCGTGTCGTTCCCCTCTATACGGTCTTCCTCGTCCTCGCAGTGGGGGTTGGGCTGCTCGCCGCGCGCAGCGCCCGCCTCGACGTGCCCGGTGCGCGCGCCGTGGTCTTCTCGACCGCCACCCGGAACTCGCTCGTCGTCCTGCCGCTCGCCCTCGCCATGCCCGCGGAACTCGCCCTCGCTCCGCTCGCGGTCGTCGCGCAGACGCTCGTCGAGCTCCTCGGCATGGTGCTCCTGGTCCGACTGGTGCCGGTGCTCGTGCCGCACCGCCCGGGTGGGATCAGGGCGACCGGACCCCACTGAGCAGGTCGGCTCTCCTCCGCTAGCGTGGATCCCATGCTGACCCCCACACCGCGCGCCCGCCGCTTCCGCTCGATGATCACCACCCCGCAGCCCGAGGCTACCGACGCCGGGGTCGAGGTGCTCGCCGCGGGCGGCAACGCCGTGGACGCCGCGATCGCCGCGGCCATGGTCCAGGGCGTCGTCGACCCGCTCATGTGCGGGATCGGCGGGATGGCCGACATGCAGATCGTCACCCCGGACGGCACCCGCCACATCATCGACGGCCTCGGCACGAGTCCGGCCGGGGTGCGCCCGGACATGTGGGAGGCCGACCTGCTGGGTCCCACCACGGACGGCTTCGGCTACCGGGTGGCGGGCTTCGTCAACGAGACCGGCGCCCAATCGGTGATGACGCCGGGCACCCTGCGCGCCTTCGGCCGCCTCCACGCACGGTTCGGCTCGCTGCCGTGGGCCGATCTCTTCGCCGCGGCGATCCGGCTGGCCCGCGAGGGATGGCTCGTCCGCCCCCACACGTACACCGTGCTCACCCAGAACGAGCGCCGCTACGGGCGGATGAACATGGGCGAGAAGCTCGCGATCACGCCTGATGGCCGCCGCATCTATCTGGGCGAGGGCGGCAGCTTCCCGAGCGTCGGCGACACGATCATCAACCCGGAGCTCGCCGACACCCTCATCCACCTCCGCGATCACGGCGCGGAGGCGCTGTACACCGGTGAGCTCGCCACGGCGGTCGCCGATTCGGTGGCCGCCGACGGCGGATTCCTCACCGCCGCGGACCTCGCCGACTACGAGCTCCTCGAGCCCGCACCGCTCTCCGCGAGCTACCGGGGCCTCACCGTCTCCGCCGCCCCGGCACCGGCCGGCGGGGTCCAGCTGCTCCAGACGCTGGGCATCATGGACCGGTTCGACCTCTCCGCACTCGAGCACAACAGCCCCGAGCACATCCGGATCCTCGCCGAGGCGATGAAGACCTCGCTGCGGGACAAGGAGCGGCTGTGGAACGAGGCCGATGCCTCACCGGAGGACTTCGCGGCCCTCCTCACCGCCGACTCCCTCGACGCGGCGGCCCGGGCCGTGCGCTCCGGGGAGAAGGCCGACGTCGACGCCGCCCGGCCGCAGGTCTCATCCCACGAATCCCGGCACACCACGCACCTCTGCGCGGCCGACGAGTCGGGGCTGACGATCTCCCTCACCCACACGCTCGGCAACCCGTCCGGCTACATCCCGGCGGGCACCGGTTTCGTGCTCAACGGCGGCATGAGCACCTTCGATCCGCGGCCGGGCCACGTGAACTCGATCCAGCCGGGCAAGCGCCGCAACACGACGATGGCCCCGGTCGTCGTCATGTCCGGCGATGAGCCGGTGGTGGCGATCGGCGCACCGGGCGCTTCGTGGATCACCCCGGCGGTGGCCCAGGGGATCTCGAACATCCTCGACTTCGGGATGAGCGCGCAGGAGGCGGTCATGGCACCGCGCGTGGTCGCCACCTCGAACGCGATCGACATCTCCAACCGGATCCCGCGGCGCGTGCAGACCGCGGTGGAGGACATGGGCTACGAGGTGCGGCGCTCGGCGCTGTCCTACGCCTTCGCCGGCGTACATGCACTCACCCGGTTCGAAGGGACGCTGGCCGGCGGCGCCGACCCGCAGCGCGACGGGTACGCCTCGGGCGTGTGAGCCCCAGTGCACCCCCGCCCGTGGCGGCGCTCGCCCGACGTGGAGATGCGCCGGCGGGTGCCCGGGAGCAGGGTCAGCGCAGGGCGAGGAAGCCGCTGAGGTCGTCGAAGGCCTCGCGGATCACGGTGTAGTGGGCCCAGCGGCCGCGCTGCTCGCGGGTGAGGAGGCCGGCGTCGACGAGCTTCTTGAGGTGGTGGCTCACGGTGGGCTGGCTGATGCCGAGCTCATCGGTGAGGTCGCAGGCACACACCGCCTCGCACCCCTGGGCGGCGACGTGGGAGAGCAGCCGCAGCCGCGTCGGGTCGGAGAGGGCCTTGAGCTTGAGCGCCATATGCTCGGCATGCTCGACATCGAGCGGCGCGGCGGTGAGCGAGCAGCAGGGCGCCTCGGCTGCGGCACCGGCATTCGACGGAACGGTCTGCCGGGGCGAGGACGGGCGCGGCGAGCCGGGGATCACCTCGGGAGCGGTCGCTGCAGTCATCGCCCCATTATACATTGACACCCGTCGATCAATGGGCGTAGCCTTTCATCGACGGATATCGATATGAGGAGTGCACGCCGATGACCACGACCGATGCCCGGCCGGAGGCGGTACCGGTGATGAGGGAGATGTCCTTCCTCGACCGCTGGCTGCCGGCCTGGATCCTGCTGGCGATGGTCGCCGGCCTCCTGCTCGGCCGGTTCGTCCCCGGGCTCGGCGCGGCGCTCGATGCAGTCGCGATCGGCCAGGTGTCCGTCCCGATCGCCATCGGCCTGCTCGTCATGATGTACCCGGTGCTCGCGAAGGTCCGCTATGACGAGACCCACCGGGTCACCGGGGACAAGCGCCTGCTGCTCCTGTCCCTCGCGCTCAACTGGGTCGTGGGCCCGGCGCTGATGTTCGTCCTCGCGTGGATCTTCCTCGCCGACCTGCCGGAGTACCGCACGGGGCTCATCATCGTCGGCCTCGCCCGGTGCATCGCGATGGTCCTCATCTGGAACGATCTGGCCTGCGGCGACCGGGAGGCCGCGGCCGTGCTGGTCGCGATCAACTCGGTGTTCCAGGTCGTCGCGTTCGGCGCGCTCGGCTGGTTCTACCTCCAGGCGCTGCCGTCGTGGCTGGGGCTGCCGACGACCTCGGCGGACTTCTCCTTCTGGGCGATCGTCGTCTCCGTCCTCGTGTTCCTCGGCATCCCGCTGCTCGCCGGCTTCCTCACCCGCGTGCTCGGGGAGAGGGCCAAGGGGCGCGAGTGGTACGAGGAGCGCTTCCTGCCCAAGCTCGGGCCGTGGGCGCTCTACGGCCTGCTGTTCACCATCGTGCTGCTGTTCGCACTCCAGGGCGAGGCGATCACCTCCCAGCCGTGGGACGTCGCGCGCATCGCGCTGCCGCTGCTCGCCTACTTCGTGGTGATGTTCGCCGTCGGGCTGCTGTCGGCGAAGGCGGTCGGGCTCGACTACGCGCGGTCGACGACGACGGCCTTCACCGCCTCGGGCAACAACTTCGAGCTCGCGATCGCCGTGGCGATCGGCACCTTCGGCGTGACCTCGGGCCAAGCGCTCGCCGGAGTGGTCGGCCCGCTCATCGAGGTGCCCGTGCTCGTCGCCCTCGTCTACGTGTCGCTGTGGGCCGGGAAGCGCCTGTTCCCCGGGGACCCGACCGTGCCCGGCGCCGGTCCCGAGGTGCGTGCCGGCTCCGCAGTCGCCCCGCCGGGCACCGCGCGTCACCGCTGAGACCACGAATTCCGCCCATGAACCCAGGAACCCGTCGAACCGTGAACCCAGGAGACCCCATGACCGCCACCCCTCCCGCCGCCTCGGCCTCCCGCCCGAGCGTGCTCTTCGTCTGCGTGAAGAACGGCGGGAAGTCGCAGATGGCCGCCGCCCTCCTCCGCCGCCGCGCCGGTGACGCGATCGAGGTGCACTCCGCCGGCACCCGGCCGGGCTGGGCGATCAACGGGCTCTCCGCGGAGGCCGTCGCCGAGGTCGGAGCGGATATGAGCGAGGGCTCACCGAAGCCGATCGACCCGGAGCTGCTGCGCCGGGTGGACCGGGTGATCGTGCTCGGCGCCGAGGCGCACGTCGAACCCGTCGAAGGCATGCGCGCGGAGATCGAGACCTGGCACACCGACGAGCCCTCCGAACGCGGCATCGAGGGGATCGAGCGCATGCGCCTGGTCCGCGATGACATCGACGCCCGAGTGGAGGAGCTGGTCGGGGCGTTGACCGAGCGGTGAACACGAGCACCGACTTCTCCCGGCGTCCGGGGTCGGGTCAGCAACGCCCCGCCGGCCCGCCCGCGATCACCCTGCGGCAACGGCGAGAACGACGAGGACGAATCCGAGCAGCTGCAACGAGCCCCGAATCCCTTGGAAGACGTCCCACCGGCGCCGCATCCGGATGAATGATTCGGGCGCCTCGGTCAATCTGCGAGTGCGTTCATTGATCGGGACGTTGCCGACGATGGTGACCACCAGGGCCACCGTGAGGACGAACGCAGCCGCAATGAACCAGCTGGAAGAATCACGCGCGGCGGCGACTCCGGCGAGGATCGGCGCGGCGGTCATGCCGACGGGCATGGTCCTGCCAAACGTTTCGAGCAGCCCCTTCTCCATGATGAACTGCGCGTCCTCGGGAAGTTTCCGGATGATTGGATGGACGAAGGCGACGGACCCGAACTCCGCGCAGCCGACGAAACCCGAGACCAGTACCACTGCGAACGTCAGCACGTCCATGAGTCGGCTCCTTCTCCTTACGCACACATGTTGTGAACAGTGTTCACAACGGCTAGCGTACACTTGCAATGTGAACACCGTCAACCGCGCCCATGCACGCACCACTTACCGTCATGGCGATCTCCGTACCGCACTGATCAGGATCGGCGTCGACCTCGCTGCGACCGGTGGTCCCCCCGCCGTCGTCCTGCGCGAGGCCGCACGCCGGGCCGGAGTCTCCGCCTCGGCCGCCTACCGTCACTTCGCGAACCACCAGGATCTGCTGGCAGCCGTGCGCCACGAGGTGCTCGAACGACTCGCCGACCACATGCGCAACGGCCTCGCGTCGCTCCCGCCGCGGACTCCGGCAACCGCGCGGCTCGCTGCCGCAGGCCGCGCGTACTTCGAGTTCGCCGTCACCCAGTCGAGCTCTTTCGCCTGCCTCATCGATGCCGTGCCGCTGGGCAGCGCCACACTGGGCAAGGACACCGCGGACCCCCTTGCGGTCCTCCAGGAGCTCCTCGACGCACGCCGGCAGGAACTCCTCGCAGCGGATCGAACAGACGCACTCGAACCTGCCGTCCAGCAGTCGGAGGGCTCAGCCGACCACCACGCGGGCACACAGCCCCCGGAATCGGACTGTGCTCCTGCGCCTGCATCGGCGGCGGGAACGCCTCAGGTCGACCCAGAGGTCGTCGCGCTGTGGGCGCCGATCCACGGAATCGCGGTGCTGTGCAGCGTCGGAGCGCTGGCCTGCCTTCCGGCCGACGACCGCACCGCATGTTTCGACGCCACCCTGGCAGCAGCCCTGCGAGGCATCACCTGAAGGCGGCGATCCCTGCGCTGGCGCACCCCACATCCCCCGACTCTTCAAAACTGCCTGAGCATTTGTTAGGGTGTTTTTGAGGTCGGTTCGACGATGAGCGACCCATCCGACTGCGCGAGTCCCGATTCACAGGTGAGATCATGAAGCGCCCCCTCTCCACAGATTCGCCCTTTTCCCCGTCCACAATTCGGCACCGCCGCAGCCACGTCATCGCCTTCGCAGCGGCCCTCTGTCTCACCCTGTCCGCCTGTGCTGGCAGCGCCGGCGGAGGTACCGGCGGCGGTGAGCGCGGCGAAGGCTACGCGTTCGGCACCTCCCCTGAGGTCGTCTCCGCCGCGATCGAGGACCTCGAACCGGTGACGATCACCTACCAGATCCCGGCGACCTCACAGAACTCCCCACAATCTCCGATCCGCACGTCCTTCAAGGAAGCCGTCGAAGAGATGTCCGACGGGCAAATCACGGTGGAGCTCGCCTGGAATCAGTCGATCGCCACCTACGACGAAATCCATAACGCATTGGCCGATGGCCGCGTCGACATGGCGTTCACTCTGCCCACGTACGACCCGGCACGGTTTCCCGCGTTCAATGCACTCAACCCAATCCTGGCTGGTGACGAATCCACCCCGGTAGTCGGCGAGCTCGTCACCAACCTCGCGGCAGCCGAACTGTCGTGGAACACCCCGGAGATCCTCGCCGAGTACGAGGAGAACGACGTGACACCGTTCCTCCCCGTCATGGCGTCCGGTGAGTACTACTCCGTCTGCACCGAGCCCAGCCCAGAACTCGACGACTGGCAGGGTCTCCAGGTGCGCGTCGGCTCTCCGGCGGCCTCCGACATGGTGAGCCACGTCGGCGGATCGCCGGTGTCGATCGCCGGAGTGGAGGCGTACGAAGCCCTGCAGCGCGGCACGATCGACTGCTCGCTCGCGGTGCTCTCCGACGTGGTCCAGGGCGGATTCTTCGAGGTCGCCCCGAACCTCGGCTACACGACCACGACGAGCTTCCCGCGCGTGTCCGGTGCCATCCTCACCGGTTCGGGAGTCGAGGAGCTGCCACTCGCATACCAGCAGATCCTCTTCGACAACTTCGCCGACTACTTCCACGGTGCAACGGTCTCCAGTTCGAAGAGTGAAGCCGTCGCCTCTACCCGCGAGCAGGGCGTGCAGATCGATGAAGCTTCGGAGGAGCTCCAGGCCGAGGTGAAAGCCTTCGCGGACGGAAAGCGGCAGGAGGTCGAGGAATCCGGCATCATCGGCGACGACATCCTCGACCGGATGGCGACCGTGCGCGAGGAATGGACGACCGAGGTCGAGGAGCTCGGGTACTCCGACGGTGGATCGCTCGCCGACATGGACGAGTGGTACGACATGGACACCGATTACCGGCCGCTCGGTGAGGCCTTCATGGAGAAGACGATGAAGGACCACCGCCCCAGCTGATCGACAAGCAGCGCAGGTCCGGATAGGAAACATCTCCTTGAAGGTCGGAGTGCTGTGCCGGCCCCGACGCTAGGAACCCCCATCACGGACCGGCAAGGCATCTGATTGCCCCCTGAGGGGGTGCTGAACTGCCTGCCAGGCGGGCCCGGTCGAGGTGAACCGCAGGTGAAACACGCGCTAGCCGCCCCGTGGCAGGGCCCTTAGCATCACCTTGGAGAACCCGTCCGAGACCCGAACGGAATCCGCGGTCCGCGCCCGGGGTCTGCCCCATGCTCATGCCGCACGCGCCGTCCGAACCGGCACGCACCTCGGCGCCGGGGCGATGAGGCGGTACTCAGACTCCGCTGTTCGGGTGAGTCGTGTCAGTTCAGCCGGACTGATGCGCACGTCCAGATCCCCGATTCCTCGCAAAAAATGATTCACAGTGACACGCACCATCCACACGGCTGCCGCAACTGAACACCCCCACCGCCCGACTCGCCGCGGCCACCGTCGCGTGGCGCCGGCCGTCGGACTCGCCGTCGGCCTGGGCCTCGCCTTCGGCGGGCCCGGACTGGTAGCCAACGCCGCCGAGGCGAGCGCCGGAGCGGACACCGCGCAGGAGAGCGTCGAGGCCGCCGCCGACCGCGTCTACAGCTCACCGGTTCCCTCCGGGACCGAGGTGACGGCCGATTTCGACAATCCGGGCTACCCCGGACACCTCGGCACCGACTACGGGACCCCCACCGGCACCCCGATCACCTCGGTGACGGACGGGAAGGTCCTCCGGGTCGAGGACGGCAAGACCGTCGGCGACACCTCGCCGAGCTCCGCGCTCAAGCACCACACGGGCAACGGCCTCGTCGTGGCCCACGGCGACATCAACGGCGACGAGATGTACACCTACTACGGACACCTCAGCAGCGTCGACGTGAAGCCCGGCGACACCGTCGAGGCCGGCACCAAGCTCGGTGAAGCCGGCAACACCGGCAACAGCGAAGGCCCCCACCTGCACTTCGGCGTGTTCCTCAACTCCGCGGAGCCCAGCGGTGCGATGTGGAAGTCGTCGACCGGAGTCGGGTTCATCGACCCGCACGACTGGCTCGACCGCAAGGGAGTCGATGCGGGAGCCGACTCCCCCGTGAAGCCGTGACCGGCTGACGCCCGCACGAGAACGGCCCGAGGCGAATTCGCCTCGGGCCGTTCGTCGTTCCGCTCACCGCTGGGAGGTGATAACCCGGTGTCACTCCGTCGGCCGGTGATCGAGGGCACCGGTGTTCTCGTAGACGTCCTTGGCGAAGGCCGACCAGTCGTCGTCGGCGCTGTACCAGTCGTCCATCTCCTCCATCGAACCCTCGTCCTCGTAGCCGAGGTCGGCCACCCGCTGGGTCCACTTGTCGGTGAGGTCGGACACCTGCTCCTTGATGTCCTCGGGCAGGTGGCCTTCCTCGACCGAGGCGTCCTGCAGCTCGATGAGGAACTTCCCGAGCTCGTCCTGGAACTCGTCATCGAACTCGTCGATCGTGCCGTCGACGCTCGCCAGGTCGGCGACGTGGACCGCGTTGGAGTCGACGTAGCTCTGCGTCGAACCGCTGACCATCGTGCCGCCGGCATCGAAGATGATCTGCTTGTAGGCCAGCGGCAGGTCGTTGAACTTCTGACCGGCGAGGTAGGTCGCGGAGAACCGTGGCCAGTTCGCACGAGTCGAGTAGGCCAGGTGGGGGGCCGCCTCGTAGATGCCGCTGATCTCCTTCGCGCTCATCGGGGAGAGATCGCAGTCGACGGTGCCGCGCTGCAGCGCCTCGAACGCCTCGGTGAACTCGAGGCTCGTCGGCACCGCGCCGAAGTGGTCGAGCGCCTGGCTCTGCGGGGCACTGCCGGCGCGCACCTGCTTGCCCTTGAGCACCTCGGCGGTGTTGATCTCCGAGTTGCAGTTGAGCGAGTAGGCGCCGTTGGCGAGGATCGGGGAGAGCACGGTGACGCCCTCCGCCTCGTAGCGATCGAGCAGCGCCTGGTCGTTCCAGCCGATCTCGGAGCCGACCGCGTTCGCCACCATCTCCCCGACGAGCGGGGAGTAGGGCACACTGCCCAGCGCAGTGCCGATCGCGCTCGCCTCGGGGAAGCGCTGGGGCTCGTAGGACACGAGGTGGTAGGAGATGTCGACGCGGCCGTCGACCACGGCATCGACGGCCTCGGGATAGCCGGCGACGGCCATGCCCCAGATGATCTCGACCTCGATCTGTCCGTTCGAGGCCTCCTCGACCGCCTTCTTGTAGTCCATCGAGCGGCGCCCGGCGACGGAATTCTCCGACGGCGCTCCGGTCTGGAAAGAGAGCTTCACCGGCTCGAGGTCGGCGATGGCCTCGTTGATCTCATCCTGCGAGGCGCCGTACTCATAGCCCTCGCCGCCGGTCTGTCCGCCTCCACCGGCGCCGGCGCTGCCGGCACATCCGGTGACAGCAAGCATCGCGGTGGCCAGCACACTGCCGGCCAGGAGCTTGGTGGTGCGTGATGCGAGCGCTCGGCTCGCTCCCGTGCTGATCCTCAAGACGTCATCGTCCTTTCACGAGGCGGTCCTCGATCCCCGCAGGGACTCCGGATCCACATTGCTCGACACCCTGGCGCTGAGGAAGCAGGGCCTCTTCGCCCAGCTCATCCCGTGTGCGCCTCGGATGCGTATCCACGTCGATACAGTCCCGAACCTAGACCGGGATCGTTCAAGAGTCCATATCTAACGTTCGATCTGTAAGCAGTTCGTGACCGAGCGAAGGAGCGCGCGGGGGTGTGCCGTCGGGCACGGCATCGCCCGGTCCCAAGTCCGCTGCGCCGGTAGCCGGACGGTCCCGAGTCCGGCCGATTCGGGTCAGCGGCACATCCGCGATAGGCTGAAGGTACTTGCGAACCCGTCATTCGGGTTCCCTGCGTCGTCAGGACTCCTCGTCATGGGAACCGTGTCCCCTTCCGGTTCGTGTTTCTGAAGCTACTTCCTCGCGGCGATCGAGAGCACCGTCCGGTGCTCCCGCCACCAGCCAGCTCCAGGGCCCCGCACCATGCACCACGCCTCGGCCTGGCACAATGAAAGGCCCCACCATCACCTCCACGCACACCACCCCGCAGTCCCCCGCGCGTTCGCGCAACCGCACCCGTTCGCAGAAGGCGACGCGCGCCCAGGGCGCACCCGGCGCCCAGCACGCAGTGCGGACCGAGGACTCCTCGGCCACCCGGGCACCCCGCAACCAGGAGCGCCCCGCACGCTCCCAGGACGCGGACCGCTCGACCGGTGCGGCCGCCCCGCAGCGCTCCGCCCGCACCTCGGCCCCGGCCGCGAAGACCCAGGACCGGAAGCCGTCGGCGGCCAAGGCACCGACGTCGAAGTCCCCGGCCCAGCCGACCACCTTCGCCGCACTCGGCGTGCCCGCGCGGCTCGTCGATTCGCTCGCCGCCGAGGGCAAGACCGAGGCCTT
Source organism: Brevibacterium sp. NPDC049920 (assembly GCF_040656435.1). Lineage (NCBI taxonomy): Bacteria > Bacillati > Actinomycetota > Actinomycetes > Micrococcales > Brevibacteriaceae > Brevibacterium > Brevibacterium sp. NPDC049920. The sequence goes on along the minus strand of NZ_JBFAMF010000004.1, from coordinate 100,481 downwards.
CCCGATCCAGCAGGACACCCTGCCCGACACCCTCGCCGGGCGCGACGTGCTGGGCCGGGGCAAGACCGGCTCGGGCAAGACCCTGGCGTTCTCCATCCCGATGGTCGCGCGCCTCGGCGACGACGCCCGCGGATCCCGCCGCCCCCAGCGCCCGCGCGGCATGGTGCTCGCGCCCACCCGTGAGCTCGCCACCCAGATCGATGCCGTGCTCAAGCCGCTGGCCGCGGAGTACGGGATGCGCACGACGACGATCTTCGGCGGTGTCAGCGCCGGCAAGCAGATCAGCGCACTGCGCAGCGGCGTCGACATCATCGTCGCCTGCCCCGGGCGCCTCGAGGACCTGCTCCAGCAGCGGGCACTGACCCTCGACGAGATCGAGATCACCGTGCTCGACGAGGCCGACCACATGGCCGACCTCGGCTTCCTCCCGGGCGTCACCCGCCTGCTGCAGAAGACGCCGGCCGACGGCCAGCGCATGTTCTTCTCCGCCACGCTCGACAACGGCGTGGACAAGCTCGTCAAGCGCTTCCTCCACAACGAGGTGCTCCACTCCGTGGACGAGGCGACCTCGCACGTGTCGGCGATGACCCACCACGTGTTCGAGGTGAGCAACGACGACAAGAAGCCGCTCATCGCCAAGCTCGCCTCCGGCACCGGCAAGCGGATCCTCTTCACCCGCACCAAGCACCAGGCGAAGCGCCTGGCCAAACAGCTCACCACCCAGGGCATCCCGGCCCGGGATCTCCACGGCGACCTGTCCCAGGGCCAGCGCGACCGCAACCTCGGCGCGTTCGGCGACGGGGACGTGCGCGTCCTCGTGGCCACCGACGTCGCCGCCCGCGGTGTGCACGTCGACTCCGTCGAGCTCGTCGTCCACGTCGATCCGCCGGCCGAGCACAAGGCGTACCTCCACCGCTCGGGCCGCACCGCGCGGGCCGGCAGCGCCGGTGACGTGGTCACGGTCGTGCTCCCCGAGCAGCGAAAGGACACCCGCGACCTGCTCCGCAAGGCCGCCGTCAAGGTCTCCCCGATCTCCGTCACCGCCGATTCCGACGAGGTCACCCGCCTCGTCGGTTCGCTCGCGCCGCACGTCGAGCCCGCACCTCGGGCGCCGCAGCAGCAGCAGGGTCAGGGCCGTGGACGCTCCGGCGGGCGCTCGTCCGGCCGCGGTGCGCAGGGTCAGGGCGCAGGCTCCTCCGGCGGACGCCGTCGTCGCGGCGGCCAGTCGCGTCGCAGCGGCGGGCGCTCGTACGCCGGGCGGTGAGGCGGTGCGGGGGAACGAATAGCGACATCACACGCACATCCACGTAGGAGATCGCTATTCGTTCCCCCCGTACCTGACAGCAGTGAGCGTGGCATCGATCAATTTCCCGGATGCCGATTTGAGGCTATCGACTTGCGACGTGAGATCCTCGAGCGTATTCAAGTAGTCCACGAGGAGCTTCTGAGACTCCAATGAGATGAGTGGAACCTGTATATCCTTCATCGACCGTCGAGGTATCCCGGAGCTCGTGGCTGTCGGCTCGTTCCACTTTGCGTTGACGCACCAATTGAGGTACTCCGCGTCCAGCTGTGACGACTCGATGACTCGAATGACTCGGCCACCGGATGACACACCGACGTTGTCGACCGGCACCCATATGGAAGGGCGGATGCCGATGATCGGGATTGCGATATCACCGGTCATTGCCGCGTCGTAATCGTCGGGCACCGGAGCAAACCCGCCGCTGTCGTCAGATGCGATCTGCTCGGCCATCAACCCTACTTCTCCGAGTGGAAGAATTAGAATCTTCCGGTTCCACTGGGACCCCTCTTCACTACGAGGTCGGGTGTGACAATTCACCGTCCGGACGACACCCAGCTTGAGGAGCTGTGCGATTGAGACAACTGGAGCCTTCTCGAAATCGGGTCGGGAATCCACATCGACCACCTCAAGAAATTCGTTCAGCCGTGCAACCTCCGTCTCAACTGCATTCGCTGCGGTGAGCCAGGACGATTGTGCTTCAGTCGCGGTTGGAGGCACGTAGAGGTGCGGTGCGGCTCGAAGATGCGTAGTGCGATTGGTCAAATCAGCTGTCGTGATAGAGACGTGGGGAACAGGCGGCACGTCGCCCGAACGTATTGTTGTCAGCCACCCTGCAACTTTGGATTCGACTTCTTTCTGCCCCGTTGCGTCAATGAGCATAGTCTGGTCGGCACCAGACGCCCTCAGCACCCAGAGGGCTGTGCCGATGTTCGTGTTCTTCATGAAGCCCTTCGGAAGCTCAACTACCGCTTCTACCTGGCCAGCTGCCACGAGGCGCTGCCTAAGGGTGCCAAGGCCGGTTGCAGTGAGAAGGTTGCTCGCGGTGATGACGTAGGCACTGCCGGTTGCGGAAAGATGATGAACAGCGTCCAAGATGAACCCGGCATCTGCAATTCGCGGGCCGGTCACTTCCGAGTATGAAAGCCATCGACGGTCAGTCGGGTTCATAGTGCCCGTGACCGACGGACCCAACGGCGGTTCAGCGATTACGACATCTGCCTTCAGGCTTGAGTGAGGATCGAACTCAATGATGTTCGCGCTAGACGCCGCGGCCTGTACACCGCAGAAAAACAACCTGAGCACCGCAATTGCGGTCGCGCTTGGGTCCACGTCGTTCGCAAAGTAATCGCAGTCGCCCCGAGTGTCAGCAATCTGCACCAGGGCATCGCCGATTCCACAAACTGGGTCGTATATTGAATTGCCGCCAGTCAGCGAAGTTCTTGCAAGCTCGGCGAGGAGTCGGCTTGCGGACGACCGGTAAGTACCGATTGCTACGGAATCAGCACGGCTGACGTCCGTGAACAGGCGTTCAACTATCTGCTCGCTGATGGATCGGGGTGTTTCAGACTTCATCGAAGATAGAACGCGAAGAGTGTCGAGCTCCGCCCGGGTGAGGCCATTTCGGGATCGCATCGCATGAGCAATCGTGTCTCGCACTGGCGTCGGGAGATCAAGTGCAAATGGCGCCAGATCACTCCACGTTTGCATTTTGCGAATTGCAGCGGTGGATAGAGGGTTCTCGCCGAATGATATGGCGAGGAGCATCAAGGCTGTCTCTGCCGCCGACTCTCGATCTTTTGATTCGGCTTGCAATCCTGTTATGACAGAGGCTAGATCAGCTTCTTGATTTTCCGAGAGAGGTGGATGATGGCCGTGCTGCGTCAACCACTCGATGATCTCTTCTCGGTCGAAGTACAGTCGCCGGGACGTGGATTCGGCGGACGGTGCTGGAAAGTCCTGGTATCGGGCCCGCCAGTTGGAAACCGCAGCGCGCCCCACGTGCGCCAATGCAGTGATGTCCTTGATCGTCACCAGACCTGAAGTGCTCATTATCAGGCTCCTTCTTTCCATTCGATCGAACCCGGCTCGTGCGGTTCCTGCGGCCTCAGCGTAGAAACTCGGGTTGCCGCCAGCTTCAAAGCCGGTGCCAGCGATTCCGTGTGGGCAAACACATGTGTCGGCAATCCATTGGTAGCCAGGTGAGCGATCATCGGAGCGAAGATGTGATCCCCCGACACCAGGAGAAGTTCGTCGAATCGTTGCGGCAGGTCTTCAGTCATGACTTGCAGAAGAGCGCAATCTGCTCCGTCTGTGCCCGGCTCAGCGACATACCGAACGCGTGTTCCCCAAGCGGAATAGAGGTTCGTCAGCGATAGCCCATCTCGGTTGCATCCGATGACGACCTGGTCTCCGGCTTGAAGTCCGAGCCGATGGGTCAGGATTCGTTCGACCCATGCACCCTGAGCAGGCGACGCGATCGGACCTCCGTTGACGTTTTCGACATCGACCACGATCATCCGACGGTTTGTATTGCGCTTCATGGCTGTTCTCCTGGAAGAGTAACTTGTGGTGCCTTGAAAACAACAATAGGCACGACACATGTCAGATGCAAGGCGTCGATGTACACAGTTTAGTACACAGCTTTCGCCTCCCCCTTCGCCCGGGTATCAAGCGAACCGTGGAATGGCCTCGAAACGATCCCTGGTACGAATCGAAACCTCACGCCCTACGACCACTCGCGTCGCAGCGGCGGGCGCTCGTACGCCGGCCGCTGAGGCGGTGTCCCTCGAGTACATGAGGGTGATCTCATAAACTCGGGGCAAAGCTGAGCTGCACCGGTCCTCCTCGCTCGACGACGCCCTGCGGTCCTCCGTGATTCCGCTCGAGAATGTGCCATGGATCCGTGCATCCGCCCACCACATCGACTTCTCCGACTATTACGGGACCTCCGGGTACATCAAAGCTGTTCGAGCTGAACCCGGGCCGGCGATGCACATCGGCTACGGGTGGAGCGAGGGCTTCACCAGCGCGGACGAAGCGATCAATGCGCTCGGTGACCTGGCTCCGGCGGGTTTCGAGCCCTGGCCCGGCACCCGGACGGGGATGTGGGGCATCTGGCATCCGGGCAACCGGGGGTACGACGGCAGCGAGCGGCGGTCGCGCAACGAACGCCGGCGGTCGACCTGCGACTCCTGCTTCATCGAGCTGCCGGAGTCCGGGATCTGCTCGAACTGCGACGACTGAACCAGGCAGGTGCAGTCGACGTCGACTGTCGGCGAGCACCAAGCATGACCCACTGTGCATGACGAAGGGGCGACACGGATTCCGTGTCGCCCCTTCGTCATGGGTGGGTGCCGGTGGGGCCGTGCCGTGATCGCTCGGCGGCCGAGGTCGGCCCGGCGCGCTCAGCCCTCCGAGGTCAGCGTCACCGGGGTGCGCCACGGGTCGAGGACCCGTACGGCCGCGCCGTCGTCCTGGAAGTCGATGCGCCGGTCGCGCAGGCGCTCGGCCACCGCCTCGACGTCGGTACGCGCCGGGAGCGTGATGCGCACGTCGCCGAGGCCCAGGCTGGCCGCCCGCGGGCCGGCGCCTCGGCTGTTCCACACGTTCATCGCCATGTGGTGGTGGTAGCCGCCGGCGGAGATGAAGAGCGCGCTCGGCATCATCAGGGTCTGCTCGAAGCCCAGGGTGTCGACGTAGAACTGCTTGGCAGTGCCGATGTCACCCACCTGCAGGTGGACGTGGCCGACCTCGGCGCCGGGACGCTCGGTGGCCGGACGGGCCTCGGGGTCGGCGGGGGCGAGGTGCGCCTGCAGGTACCGATTGGGGTCGAGGTGGATCGTGTCCATCGCCACCTGCCCGTCTGACCAGGACCAGTCTTCGCGCGGCCGGTCCCAGTAGAGCTCGATCCCGTTGCCTTCGGGGTCGGTGAAGTAGAAGGCCTCGCTCACGAGGTGGTCGGAGCTGCCGACGAACTCGGAGTGCGGGTGCCGGGCGGCGGAGAGCACGGTCGCAGCGAGCTCGGCCTGGGTCTCGAAGAGGATTGCGGTGTGGAAGAGGCCGGCGGACTGCCGGGACGCCCGGGGCAAGCCGGGTCGGTGCTCGAGGACGATGAGCGGTGTCGTGCCGCGGCCGAGCACGGCGGTGCGCACTCCGTCTGCGGCATGGTGACGGGAGTCGGTCAGTTCGGTGAGTCCGAGGGCGTCGCGGTAGTAGGCGACCATCGCCTCGAGATCGCCGACGGCCAGGGTGACGACGTCTATGCGGAGGTCGTCGGGCAGCAGGTCGCCTGCAGTGCGGCGGTGCTCGTCGCGCGACACGTCGATCGTCGGTCGACGCCGGGTTTCGGTCTGGTCGGTCATCGTGCTCCCTCTCGGGCGCGACGCGTGTCGGATGATCAGCAGGCTCGCCGCGCTGGATAGTAGAACATTCAACTAATGGCGGGGATTCCGTCGCCTGCGTCACAGTGCCCGACAATTTGCTCAGGACGAGCGGGGCAGTCCTGCCGCATTCGTCCCGAGCTCGCCGGGAGCGCGGCAAATCTCGTACCTCACCACTCGATCGTCAGCGCGGCGTGCACCGGTTCGTGATCGGATGCCGCGCGGCCTGCGAATCGCGCAGCGTTGATCCCCGCGGCATGCACGGTGATGCCCGCGCTCACCAGGATCCAGTCGATGCGCCGCCCGCCGGTGCGCGGCGGACGGTAGCCGGAGTAGGTGGCCCATTCCTCGGTGAGGCGGTGCTCCGCCGTCGTCCACGAGTCCCGCAGCCCGCCCTCGCGGGTGAGTACTCCGTACGGCGGTGAACCGACCCGGCAGTTGGCGTCGACCGTGAGCACCACCGCCCCTGGCTGCGCCGCAGCCAGGGCCCCGAGCATGTGCGCCGAACGGAGCCGGGACCTCGGCGACAGGTGATCGAGGTGGGTGTTGATGGCGGTGAAACGCTCCCCGGTGCGCTGATCGGCGAACTCCGCGGTGACGACGGCGCGCGGGATGAGGTTCCCCCAGCTGCGCGATCCGGGCTGTTCCGGGGTGTCGGAGAGCGCCAGCTGATTCCACCCCAGGAGTTCCAGCCGTCGGCTGTCGTAGAGGATCGGGATGCCCTCGTCGCTGCCATCGGCGCTGCGGCCCCGGCCGACGCTGCGATAGTCGGGTCCAAGGCTGTCGCGCACCCACGCGGCCTGGTCCGGCAATGCCTCCTGCACCCCGAGGACCGTGGGCTGCTCTGCCCGCAGCAGTTCGCGGACCAGCCATCGGCGTTCCGTCCACCGGTCGAGGCGCCTGCTGCCGAGGAGCCCTCCCCGCCGGCGGATGTTGAAGGACGTGACGTGCAGGCCCGGGGGTCGGATCGGCCCGATCAGCGCGGAGTGGGACATGCCTGCCGGCGTGGGGGTGCCACGCGCACTCCGACCGTCGGCAGGGGTCTCCACACCTGCACCCTACTGCGGCATGTTCGCGAAGCGGCTCCGCGCGCCCTGGAAGGCGACCTTGATCTCCCCGGTCGGGCCGTTGCGGTGCTTGGCGACGATGATGTCGGCCTCGCCGGCGTGCGGCGACTCCTTGTCGTACATGTCGTCGCGGTGGATGAGGAGCACCATGTCCGCATCCTGCTCGATCGAACCGGACTCGCGGAGGTCGGAGATCATCGGCCGCTTGTCCGTGCGCTGCTCGGAGGAGCGGTTGAGCTGCGAAAGCGCGACCACGGGCACCTCGAGCTCCTTGGCCAGCAGCTTGAGCGAACGCGAGAACTCCGAGACCTCCTGCTGACGCGACTCGACGCGCTTGCCCGAGCTCATGAGCTGGAGGTAGTCGATGACGACCATCTTGAGATCATGCTGCTGCTTGAGGCGGCGGCACTTCGCCCGGATCTCGGTGAGCGCCATGTTCGGCGAATCGTCGATGAAAAGCGGCGCCTCATTGATCCGCGCCATCGTCGACGCGAGCGTCGTCCAGTCCTGCGGCGTGAGCTCGCCGCGGCGCAGATTCTGCAGCTTGATGCTCGACTCCGCGCTGAGCAGGCGCATCGACAGCTCGATGCGCCCCATCTCGAGCGAGAAGATCACAGTCGTCTGCTGCGCATGGATCGTAGCCGACCGCACCATGTCGAGCGCGAGCGTCGACTTGCCCACGCCGGGCCGGGCGGCGATGACGATCATCTGCCCGGGGTGGAGGCCGTTCGTCAGCTGGTCGAACTCGGTGAATCCGGTGGGCACACCGGCGGTGTCGCCTTCGTGGTCGCCGGACCGCTCGATCTCCGCGGCCGTGGCCTCGATGATCTCCGAGAGCCGGACGTAGTCCTCCGCCGTGCGCCGCTCGGTGACCTGGTAGATCTCCGACTGCGCCCGGTTGACGAGCTCATCGGTGTCACCCTCGGCGTCGTAGCCCATCTGCACGATCCGGGTGCCGGCCTCGACGAGGCGGCGCAGCAGTGCCCGCTCGCGCACGATCGTCCCGTAGAACCCGGCGTTCGCCGCCGTCGGCACCGAGGACATGAGCGTGTGGAGGTAGGCGGCTCCGCCGATCCGGGCGAGGTCGCCGGACTTCGACAGGGCGTTGGACACCGTCACCGCATCGGCAGGTTCGCCGCGGGCGTAGAGGTCGAGGATGCAGTCGTAGACGGTCTCATGGGCCGGCTTGTAGAAGTCCTCGCCGCGCATGCCCTCGACGACGTCGGCGATCGCGTCCTTCGACAGGAGCATCGCACCGAGCACGCTCTGCTCGGCCTCGAGGTCCTGGGGCGGGGTCCGCAGACCGCCCTCGGCCCGCTGCCAGTCGTTCGATTCGCTCATTCTCCCCGTCCCGCGCACAGCTCGATCCACCGGCATCGCACCGGCCACACAACTCTATCGCGGCCCGCGGACACCGGGTGCCGGGCGGTGAGCACAGGGCGCTCGGTCACCCGCCGCCGAGGCGCGCACCGGCGACGCTCTCACGCCACCGGCCGCGCGCCTCGGCTCCGGTCGGGTCACCGGGGATCACTCCCACTCGGCGGTCTCCGGGTCGACCCCGTGGGCCCGCGCCTCGGCCTCGATGACCTCACGCAGCCACGCCGCCAGGCCCGCCTCACGGGTGTCGTAGTGCTCGCGGAAGCGCGGGTCCTCGGTGTATCCGCGAGCGATGAGCACGTGCTTGGCCCGGCTCACCTCGAACCACTGCCCGATCGACTCCCGGTGCCGTTCGGCGAGCGCGCTCGCCTCCTCGGACCCGGGTTCCACTCCACGGCGCTTCGCTGCCGCGAGGTCCGCCTCGAGCGCCTCGGCCTCCTGCTTGACCTGCTCCCAGTCGGACCGGCCCATCTGCGCCTTGCGCCCCTCGGCCTCGGCCCACTCGTCGGTGGCGCCCCAGCGCTCCTCGGCCTCGTAGTGCCACTCCGGGTTCCAGTTCGAGCCGAGGACCTCGGCCTGCTGCTCGGGGGTGAGCTTCTTCTCCATGGTTTCGACCTCCATCATCTGTTCGACCGCAGACTTCATGGCCTGCAGGCGGGCGATCCGATCGGCGAGGAGATCATGCTGGCTGCGCAGCTGCTCGGCCACATCGGCCTCCGGAGCGTCGAGCAGGTCCCCGATCCGCTCCAGGCTCATCCCGAGCTCGCGATAGACCAGCACCTGCTGCAGCCGGGCGACGTCCGCCCGCCCGTACAGCCGGTACCCGGCCCACGTCCGCGCACTCGGGCACACGAGCCCCAGCGCATCCCAGTGGTGCAGCGTCCGCACGCTCACGCCCACGAGCTCGGCGGTGCGGCCGACGGTGAGTCCCGCCTCGGCATCCCCGAGGCCGGTCCCGTCCTCCGCCGGTTCCCGCCGTGCCCGAGGTGCGTGCCCGTCCGGCATCACTGCCACCGTTCTCCTTCGATCGTCGTCGTCCACAGGATCACTGTCGTGCCTCACGCGATGTGAGGGTCAAGCCCATGCACTTGGAGACCTGCCGCCCCGGGCCCACCGCCCTGCTGCCGGCCCGCGAGCCCATTGCCGACGCCGCCGGGCGGCCCTCCTCGGCGCCTGCGGCCCCGCGCCTCAGATCCTCGGCAGGATCAGCGTGATGGCGTGGATGACCAGGCCGACGAGCGCGCCGATCACCGTGCCGTTGATGCGGATGTACTGGAGGTCGCGGCCCACGTAGAGCTCGATCCGGTCCGAGGCCTCGCGCGCGTCCCAGCCGGCGATGGTGTCGGAGATGACGCTCGCGAGCTCGGGGCCGAACGACTCCGCGAGGTCGCCGGCGGCTCTCGCGATGCGGTCGTCCATCGACCGGGCGAACTCGACGTCGTTGACCATCCGGTCCGCGATCTGGGCGAGCAGGCCGCGGATCCGGGCGTGCACCTCGCCCTCGGTGTCGAGCACCGCGCCGCGCAGCAGGCGCTTGAGCGAGGCCCACACCTCGAGCACCGAGTGGACGACGCCCTCCTGCCGCAGCAGATCGTCGAGCACACCTTCGGCCCGTTCCGCGATCGTGGTGTCGCTCTTGAGCGCCTCGGCGAGTTCGAGCAGCCAGCGGTCGAGGGCCTGCCGGGCCTTGTGGTACGGCTGATCCCGCACCTCGGCGACCCAGCCGAGCACCTCCTTGCGCAGGCGGTTGGACACGGTGTCGTTGAGAAACCCGGGCACCCAGTCCGGTGCCTTCTGCGCGACGATCTCATCGATGACGCGTGGGTTGTTCGCCAGCCACACATAGGCCTCGCCGACGACGAGGTCGACGAGCCGGTGGTGCGCCCCGTCCTGCACGATCTCCTGGAGCAGCCGGCCGAGCACCGGGGACTTGTGGGTGGAGACGAGCTTGGGGACGAGGACGTTTCGGGTGATGCCCTCGATCGCATCGTCGTCGACACGCTTGAGCACGTACTCGAGGCCCTGCCCGGCCCGCTCGACGACGATCGCCTGGTTCTTCTCCTGCTCCAGCCAGTTCCCGGCCCGGCGGGTGATCTCCGCCTTCCGCAGCTTCGGCGCCACGGTGTGCGACTTGAGGAAGTTCACCGCGACGAAGTTCGACAGGCTCTCCCCGAGCACGTCCTTCTTGCGCGGAATGATCGCGGTATGGGGGATCTTGAGGCCCAACGGGTGCCGGAACAGCGCGGTGACCGCGAACCAGTCCGCGATCGCACCGATCATCGCCGCCTCGGAGGCGCGCGCAACGAAGCCCCACACGCCGGTGAGGTCGGTGAACAGATGGGTGACGAGGAAGACGAGAGCGGCGAGGACGAGCAGCCCGGTGGCCAGCCGGCGCATCCGCCGCAGCCCTTCGGCCCGCTCGGCGTCCTCCGGCTCGGTGGTGAGCGCGGGGCGCGGGGCCGGTGGCGCGATGTTCTCTCGGGTCGGAAGCTGGGTCATGTGCGCCATTGTTCCACTCCCCGCTGGAACCGGAGCACACGCGTGGGCTCGCGATCGTGGGAGTTTCGGTGGAGTGTACGCCCGTCGATGCCACCACTCTCCACCGGAAGTCGCACAGTCCGCCCGCCGGCGCCGGCCGAGCACGACGCCCCGTTCGACGGCCCCGCTCGACGGCTCCGCCCGACGGCCGCGCGCACCGCGGCCCGGCACCTGCCCGACAACGCCCGAGGCGCCGCGCCCCTGTGGGGACGCGGCGCCTCGATCGAGCGGCCGTGCGCTGAGACTGCACTATCCGGCGATTCCGTTCTCAGGAACCTTCGGATTCTGCAGTCTGGAGCAGTCGATCAGGCCTTGCCGATGACGTCGAACTTGGCGTTCGCGGTGATCTCCTCGTGCACGCGCACGGTGGCGGTGTACGAACCGGAGCTCTTGACGTGACCGGGCAGCGCGACGGCGCGACGATCGATGTCGACACCGGCGGAGGCGGCGAGCGCCTCGGCGACGAGGGCCGGGGTGACGGCGCCGAACAGGCGACCCTGCGCACCGGCCTTCATCTCGATCTTCGCCGAGGTCGACTCGAGCTTCTCCTTGAGAGCCAGGGCCTCGTCGCGGTCCGCGATCTGGCGGGTCTGACGCGACTTGCGCAGGGCGTCGATCTGCTTCTGCGCGCCCTCGCTCCACGGGGTCGCCCAGCCGCGCGGGATGAGCAGGTTGCGCGCGTAGCCCGCACGCACCTCGACGACGTCGCCGGCGGCACCGAGGCCGTCGACTTCATGGTTGAGAATGAGCTTCTTGGTAGCCATGGTTGATTCCCCTAACGGATCAGCGAGACGAGCTCGAGTAGGGAAGCAGAGCCATTTCGCGGGCATTCTTCACTGCCTTGGCGATGACGCGCTGCTCCTGCACGGTCACACCGGTGACGCGGCGGGCACGGATCTTGCCGCGGTCGGAGATGAACTTGCGCAGTGTGGACGTGTCCTTGTAGGTGATCTGCGAAGCCTCACCCGGCTTGAGCGGGTTCGCCTTCTTCTTGATCGGCTTCCGGGGGTCCGGCTTTGCCATGAGTGTCTCCTGTCAGAAAAAGTGTTGATCAGAACGGGGGCTCGTCGTCGGTCGGGTTGCCCCAACCGCCGCCCTGTCCGCTCTGCGGGGTGGACGATGCCCAGGGGTCGTCCTGCTGCGACTGCTGCGGGGGGCGGTTGTAGCCGCCCTGGCCTCCTTGGCCACCCTGGGAGTAGCCGCCACCGCCGGCATTGGGGTTCTGTCCCCATCCGCCGCCGGAGTTGCCGCCTCCCTGGCCGCCGGCGCCGCCCGCGGCATTGCCGCCGCGTCCGCCGCCATAGTTGCCGCCGCCGCCGAAGCCGCCGCTGCGCTCGTTCTTCGTCACGCTCGCCGTGGCGTAGCGCAGGCTCGGGCCGACCTCGTCGACGTCGAGCTCGAAGACCGTGCGGCGTTCGCCCTCCTTGGTCTCGAAGGTGCGGGACTTCAGGCGTCCCTGGACGATCACTCGGGAACCGCGCTGGAGCGACTCGGCGACGTTCTCGGCCATCTCGCGCCAGGCGTTGCAGCGGAGGAACATCGTCTCCCCGTCCTTGAACTCCTGGGCCTGGCGGTCGAACGTCCGCGGGGTCGAGGCGACCGTGAAGTTGGCGACGGCCGCGCCGTTCGGGGTGAACCTGAGTTCGGGATCGGCGGTGATGTTTCCAACGACGGTGATGATGGTCTCGCCTGCCATGCTGGCTCCTTAGATCAACGGCTCCGGTGAGTGATTACTTGGCGTCCGGGCGAAGGATCTTGGTCCGCATGACGGTCTCGTTGAGCCCGAGCTGGCGGTCCAGTTCCTTGGTGGTGGCCGGAGTGGCGTGGAAGTCCACAACCACGTAGTAGCCTTCGGCCTTCTTCTGGATCTCGTACGCGAAGCGACGACGTCCCCAGACATCCACATTGTCGACGGTTCCGCCATCAGCGGGAACCACCTTCAGCAGCTTTTCGACAGTGGCGCTCACATTGCGCTCGTCGAGTTCCGGATCAAGGATGAGCATGAGCTCGTAATGACGCACGTGTAACCCACCTCCTCTGGTCTCAGCGGCCATGGTCGGTCCATGGCAGGAGGGTACATACGTTGTGTCGGGCCCACCGGCGGAACGGTCCGCCGGCAGCACAGACCTCACCATTCTAGTGATTCGGCCGGGCCGTGTCACCTTCGCCGGAGCCCCCGCCCGGCACGCTGCTCGCGATGTCGGATCCGGCGGCGGCCGACACCGCATCGGCTGTCGCGTCCCGCGACATGCGGGCCGGGGGTGCGGCGCGGAGCCGCTCGGTGGCGAGGTACACGAGGAAGGCGAGGGCGAAGAGGCGCAGCAGGGTGAAGACCGACAGCCACATCGGGGACAGCCCTTCGCTCGCGTCGAGCGCGGTGACGTCGGACAGGTGGACGGCCGCCGCGAGGGCCGCCTCGGACAGCCCCCAGGCCACCTGCACCCACAGGTGCCGCACGGCGAGCGCGGCGAAGGGGACCAGCCACAGCGCGTTCCACGTGGGGGCGGCGGGCATGAACAGCAGGCTGAGGCCGAGCAGCACGGTCGCCACCGCCGGCAGCGACAGCGGTGCGGCCGACCGGCCGGCGAGCATCACGGCGCAGGCGATGCCGAGCGCGAGCACCCAGACGATCACCGATACCGCGGTGAGCAGGCCGGGGTCGAGGGACCGCTCGTAGCTCAGCAGGGAGACCACGGAGCCGCGGTCGATCGCCTCGGCCCACCAGGCCGCGAGACGGCCGAACAGGCGGCCGTCGAGGACGATGAGCACGCCCACGGCGACGATGAACGCACCGCACGCCGCGATGAGGTCGGTGGTCTCGCGGCGTGAGACCAGGACGAGGGCGAGCGCGAGGACCACGACGAGGGCGAGCGGATTGATGAACGCGGCGAGCGCGAGCAGTGCGCCGGCGACCAGGGGCGAACGCGGCACCCGGGAGGGCGCCGGCCGCAGGAGGACGACCGCCCACAGCGCCAGCGCCACGCCCACGGGGTCCAACGACTGCCCGAGGGTGAACACGATGACCGGGGAGACGAACGCCACCGGGATCCACACCCGGTCCCCGCGGCTGCGCCCGAGGAGGAGCAGGGCGATGCCGGCCGCGGCGATCGCGAGCACGTTGAGGAGGAGGACGAGGACCATGAAGAAGGCGGTGTCACCGGTCTCCGCTCCAGCGCCCAGCCGATCCGCGAGCCCCACGAGCCAGGCACTGGCGGGAGAGAACTCCGTGCTCGCTCCGGGGGCCCGGCCGGGGGCGTCCGGGAAGGTCGTCGCTGTGATCCCGTTGGCCAGGGGCGAGGCGCACATCCGGAACGAGGCGAAGGGCTGCTCCCAGCCGCGCGCCACGCACGGGGCCTGGAGGAGCACGCCGAGCAGCGTGGTCACACCGAGCAGGCACATCGCGAGCACCCCGCCGACGATCCCGTGCTGCGGGCCGCCGGTGGCCAGACGCGCACCGCTGGGGCCGCCGAGCAGCGGGCGGGCCAGGGTCTCCGGGGTGAAGCGGGTCATGGAATCAGCCTAGAGGACCGGTGACCGTGCCGCCGGACCGCAGGGGCACCGCAGGGCCCGGAGAGATCTCTCCGGGCCCTGCGATTCCGTACGGTCGAGTGCGCCGAGGTGTCAGCCGCCGCCGATGCTGTTGCCGCCGTCTTGGTCGCCTCCGCCACCGGAGCCACCGCCGGGCGGGGGCTCCGGGGCTGGGGGCGGTTCCGGCGCCGGGGGCTCCGGTGCCGGCGGCTCCGGTGCGGGAGGCGGCTCGGGTGCCGGCTCCTCGGGCGGGGGCTCCGGTGCGGGCTCCTCCTCGCGCGGCTCCTCCGGCTGCTCCTCGATCGGGGCCTCGTCCTCCTCGTCGCGCGGACGCTCCTGGCGCGGCTGGTCGTCGTCGTCATTGCCGCGCGGCCGGTCCGGATTCGGGTTCGGGTTCGGGTTCGGGCGGGCGGGCGGAGCCTGGTTCGGCACACCGGAGTCGTTCTTCGGCTTCTCGACGTCGGGCAGCTCACCGCGCTTGGGGAACTTCTCGATGTCCTCGCCCTCGAGCGCGTCATCCATGTACTGGGTCCACGCCTGGACGGGGAACGAGCCGCCGGTGATCGAGCCGCGGCCGCCGTAGGCGCCGATCTCCATCGGGTTGCCGGCCTCGTCCTCGCGGTAGATCGCCACCGAGGTCGCGAGGTTCGGGGTGTATCCGGCGAACCACGCGGAGTAGTTGTCCTGCGAGGTGCCGGTCTTGCCGGCGGCCGGGCGGCCGAGGTTCTGGGCGTAGGAGCCCGAGCCCGAGGTCACGACGCGGGACAGCGCGTAGCTCGTCTCGGCCATGACGTTCTCGTCGAACACCCGCTCGCCCTCGGTGTCGGCCTCGTGGACGACCTCGCCGTCGGGGTTCTCGACCTTCGCCACGGAATGCGGGGCCCGGTGGATGCCGTTGGCGGCGAAGGTCGCGTAGGCCGTGGTCATCCGGCCCACCGTCGGGCTCGCGGTGCCGAGCACGTTCGCCGCGTTGGCCTCGAGGCCGCTCGTGTCCTCGCCGAGCCCGGCGCGGATCGCGACGTCCTTGGTCTTCTCCGGCCCGACCTCGATGTTCAGCTGCGCGTAGGCGGTGTTGATCGAGCTCTCGGTGGCCCGGAGCAGGCTCACCGAGCCGTAGTTCGCGCCGCCGTAGTTGTTCGGCCGCCACGGGGTGCCGTCGTACATCATCGTCGTGCCGCTGTTGCCGGCGAAGTGGTCGGTGAGTCGGAACCCGTTCTCGAATCCGGCGACCAGGGTGAAGGGCTTGAAGGTCGAGCCCGCCTGGGTGATGTCCTCCGTCGCCTGGTTCTGCTGCCGCTCGAGGTAGTCCTCGCCGCCGTACATCGCCTTGATGCCGCCGGTCTTCGGGTCGATCGACATGAGTCCGACGTGCATGCCCTTCTTGAGCTCGGGCAGGTCCTCGACGGCATCGATCGCGGCCTCGACGTCCTCCTGGTTGTAGGTGGTGTGGATCTGCAGGCCGCCGCGGTCGAGCATCTCCGGGGTGATCCCGGCGTTGACGAGCTCCTTGCGGACATTGTCGAGCAGGTAGCCGTTCTGGCCGCGGAACTGGTTGTCCTTCTTCGCCTCGGACAGCTCCGGCATCTCGGTGCTCGCGGCCTCGTCCTCGGTGATATAGCCGAGCTCGGCCATGTTCTCCAGCACGTAGCGGAAGCGGTCCTCGTACTCCTCCGGGCTCTCCGCGGGGTCCGCGGCACCGGGGCGCTGGATCATCGCGGCGAGCAGCGCGCTCTCCGGGACGTCGAGCTCGGAAGCGGGCTTGCCGTAGTAGTTCTGCGCGGCGACCTCGATGCCGTAGCTCTGCCGGCCGAGGAAGATCGTGTTGAGGTAGTTCGCGAGGATCTCGTCCTTCGTCAGCTCCTGGTCGACCTTGATCGCGATGAACATCTCGCGGACCTTGCGGTCCATGCTGCGCTCGTTCGTGAGGTAGAAGTTCTTGACGTACTGCTGGGTGATCGTCGAGCCGCCGCCGGCGTAGTTGTCGGTGACGACGCCCCACACCGCGCGGGACAGGCCCTTGATGGAGATGCCGCGGTTCTCGTAGAACGACTGGTCCTCCGCCGCGATCGCCGCCTGCTGCATCGCCGGGGAGATCGCGTCGATCGGGACGCTGCGGCGGTCCTCGATCTTGAAGGTGCCGAGCGCGGTCTCGCCGTCGTCCCAGTAGACGGTCGAGGTCTGACCCTCGGCCTCGACGTTGGGCTCGGGCACGTCGGTCACCGCGTAGCCGATGCTGAACAGGCCGATGACGAGGACGAACAGCGCCAGCACCCCGACGCCGATGAGGCGCAGGGACGGCAGCCAGCGGGTCCACCCGGTCACCCCCGAGCGGGGGTAGTTGAGCAGACCCTTGTTCACCCCGGACCTCCCGGTGGAACTTGCGGCGGCCGAACCGGCCGCGGCGGTCTTCTGGTGCTTGGCCAAAGATTCTCCCTCGTCGCGCGAACCGGGCAATTCAAACACGCTAACTTTGGAAGTCGATGAGCGTGAGGTGTGAGCGTGCGCACTCGAGCCCCGGACCCGAACGCCCGCGACCCGTCTCCGAACCGCCGGGCCGGCCCCGCCCGAGGCGCCCCGGGCCGGGCGTCACCGGTCCGGACTCAGCCGCGCAGCTCGGGGAAGTCGGCGTCGGAGTACTCGGTGTGCTCGACCGTCGTCGCCCCCTCGTCGGGGTGGAGATCGCGCTCCCGGCTCCGCAGCTCGACCCGGCGGATCTTGCCGGAGATCGTCTTCGGCAGCTCGGTGAACTCGATCCGCCGGATCCGCTTGTACGGGGCGAGGTTCTCGCGGCAGAACCCGAGGATGTCGCGCGCGAGCTCCGGGCTGGGATCCCAGCCGTAGCCGAGCACCACGTACGCCTTGGGCACCGCGAGCCGGACCGGGTCGGGCGAGGGCACGACCGCGGCCTCCGCCACGGCCTCGTGCTCGATGAGCACGCTCTCGAGCTCGAACGGGGAGAGCCGGTAGTCGCTGGCCTTGAACACGTCGTCGGCACGGCCTACGTAGGTGATGAAGCCGTCCGCGTCCCGGGAGGCGACGTCGCCGGTGTGGTAGACGCCGTCCTCGAACGCCTCGGCGGTGCGCTCCTCGTCGTGCCAGTAGCCGGCGGTCAGTCCCACCGGGCGCGGGTCGAGGCGCAGGCAGATCTCGCCCTCGTCGCCGATCTCCCCGGTCGCCGGGTCGCGCAGCACCACGTCGTAGCCGGGCAGCGGCCGGCCCATCGAGCCGTACTTGATCGGCTGGCCGGGCGGGTTGCCGATCTGCAGGGTGGTCTCCGTCTGGCCGAAGCCGTCGCGGATGAGCACTCCCCAGCTGTCCTTGACCCGGTCGATGACCTCCGGGTTGAGCGGCTCGCCGGCGCCGAGCGCCTTCTGCGGCGGGGTGGACAGCAGGCCGAGGTCGGCCTGGATGAGCATGCGCCACACGGTGGGCGGGGCGCAGAAGCTCGTCACGCCCACCCGCTCCATCGTGGCCATGAGCGCCGGGGCGTCGAAGCGGGAGTAGTTGTAGAGGAACACGCAGGCCTCGGCGATCCACGGGGTGAAGATGTTCGACCACGCGTGCTTGGCCCAGCCCGGGGAGGCGACGTTGAGGTGGATGTCGCCGGGCTCCATGCCCATCCAGTACATCGTCGACAGGTGTCCGACGGGATAGGACACATGGGTGTGGGCGACCATCTTCGCCTTCGAGGTGGTGCCCGAGGTGAAGTAGAGGAGCAGCAGGTCGTCCGCCGGGGTCGGCCCATCGGGCTCGAACTCCGCGGGGAACTCGTCCGCCGTGGCGTAGGCGATGTCCCCCTCGCGGGTCGGCTCGCCGCCCACGAAGATCCGGGTCAGCGGCAGGTCGACGGCGTCGAACTTCGCGGCATCGGCGGCGGTGGCGACGACGAACGCGGCCTCACCGCGCTCGGCCCGGTCGGTGAGGTCGGCGGCCTGGAGCTGGGTGGTGGTCGGCAGGAGCACAGCGCCGAGCTTGATCCCGGCGAGCATGGTCTCCCACAGCTCCACCTGGTTGCCGAGCATGACCATGACGTGCGAGCCGCGGGTGACGCCGGCGGCGCGGAGCATGTTCGCCACCTGGTTCGAGCGCGCTGAGAGGGTGCGGTAGCTCCAGATCCCCTCGGTGCCGTCCTGCTCGACGATCCACAGCGCCGGGGAGTCGTTGTCGCGGGCGACCTCGTCGAACCAGTCGAGGCCGAAGTTGAAGTGCTCGAAGCGGGGCCAGGTGAAGGCGGCGCGCGCCTGTTCGAGGTCGGTGCGCATCTCGAGCAGGCTGTCGCGGGCCTGCCGGAACGTGTCCGTCGCGGTGCTCATACGGTCTCCTTCGATGTATTCCGTCACCTCTGGCTTCAAGGTACCAGGCACCGGAGGCGCGGAACCGGGCGTCTCACGGCACTTCCCGCACTCCGGTCATCCCTGTCGTGCGTCCCACCATTCGCGCAGCACCGCCGCAGCGCGCTCCTCACCGAGCGGGCCGTGCTCCATCCGCTCCTCGAGGAGGAAGCGGTAGGCCTCGCCGACCTCGCGCCCGGGCGGGATGTCGAGCAGCGCCATGATCTGCTTCCCGTCGAGGTCGGGGCGGATCGCGTCGAGCTTCTCCTGCTCGGCGAGCGCCGTGATCCGCTCCTCGAGGTCGTCGTAGGCATGCGCCAGCCGCTCGGCCTTGCGGCGGTTGCGGGTGGTGACGTCGGACCGGGTGAGGATGTGGAGCCGGGGCAGCAGGTCCCCGGCGTCGGTGACGTAGCGGCGCACCGCGGAGTCCGACCAGCCGGCGTCCCCGTAGCCGTAGAACCGCAGGTGGAGCTCGACGAGCCGGGCGACCTTCTTCGTCGTGTCCTTGTCGAAGTGGAGGGCCTTCATCCGCTTCGCCGTCATCTTCGCCCCGACGACGTCGTGGTGGTAGAAGGTCACCGCACCGCCCGGCTCGAAACGGCGCGTCGAGGGCTTGCCGATGTCGTGCATGAGCGCGGCGAAGCGGACGACGAAGTCCGGCACCGGGAGGCGCTGCGGGTCTCCTTCGGCGATCCCCGCCTTCTCCTGCCGGGCGGCGTACCGGGATTCGAGCTCGATCGCCTGGTCGAGCACGGTGAGGCTGTGCTGGTAGACGTCCTTGTGGCGGTGGTGCTCGTCGCGCTCGAGGCGCAGGCCGGCGACCTCGGGCAGGATGCGCTCGGCGAGCCCGGTGTCGACGAGCAGCTCGATGCCGCGGCGGGGTGCCGCCCCGCACACGAGCTTGACGAGCTCGTCGCGCACGCGCTCGGCGGACACGATGTCGATCCGCTCGGCCATCCCGGTCATCGCCTCGACGACCTCGCCGGCGGCGGCGAAGTCGAGCTGGGAGGTGAAGCGGGCGGCGCGCATCATCCGCAGCGGGTCGTCGCCGAAGCTCATCTCCGCGCTCCCCGGGGTGCGGATCCGGCCGGCCTCGAGGTCCGCGAGCCCGCCGAAGGGGTCGACGAACACGCGGGCGGGCAGCCGCACGGCCATCGCACCGATCGTGAAGTCGCGGCGCAGCAGGTCGTCGTCGAGGGAGTCGCCGAACGCCACGGTGGGCTTGCGGGACTCCGGGTCGTACGCCTCGGCGCGGTAGGTGGTGATCTCGATCTGGTAACCGGAGCGGATCATCCCGATCGTGCCGAACCTCCGGCCGATGTCCCAGTGCGCATCCGCCCAGCCGGTGATGAGCCGGAGGATGTCGTCGGGCCGGGCGTCGGTGGTGAAGTCGAGGTCGGGCATCCCCCGGCCGAGCAGCGCATCGCGCACCGAGCCGCCGACGAGTGCGAGCTCGAACCCGGCGTCGGCGAACCGCTGCCCCAGGGGGCCGAGGATGGGGTCGAGCCCGTCGAGGGCATCGGCCAGCCGGGCATGGGCCTGGGCCAGGAACACCTGGGACCTCCTTGGGATCGCGTCGTCCCGGACCGTCGGGTCGGGGACCCTCACCAGGGTACCGGCGCAGGTCCCGGTGCGGGCGCGACGGCCACGAAACCTCCAGGTGCGGACGATAGAGTGAAGTCATGCCCAGGCCGTTGCCGAAGCCCGGACCGTTTCCGGTGCGCTCCAACACCGTGGAGGAGACCTCCGCGGGCGGCATCGTGGTCGATTTCTCCCGTGCGGACCGGCCGGTCGCGGTGATCGCACGGATCAACCGGGCCGGGCGCCTCGAATGGTGCCTGCCCAAGGGTCACCTCGAGGGCGAGGAGACCGCCGCGCAGGCGGCCCGCCGCGAGGTCGCCGAGGAGACCGGCGTCGAGGGCAGCGTCGTCGCCCCACTCGGCAGCGTCGACTACTGGTTCTCCGTCGCCGGCTACCGCGTCCACAAGGTCGTCCACCACTTCCTGCTCAGCGCCACCGGTGGGGAGCTCACCGTCGAGAACGACCCGGACCAGGAGGCGATCGACGCCGCCTGGGTGCCGTTCGACGAGCTCGGCTCGCGCCTGACCTTCGCCAACGAGCGCCGTATCGTCGCCGCGGCCCGCACCGTCCTGCCCCGGTACGCGCCGTGACGCTCGCCTCCCCCCGGCGCGGCGCCACCCTCGTTCTCCTCGCACTCCTCGTGCTGCTCCTCAGCGGGCTGCCGTTCCAGCTCATCCCCGCCGCGGCCGGCCCCGTGCCCCAGCCCCCGGTGGGGGCCCCCGATCCCGCAGCCGAGGCGCCCAGCACCCCGGAATCCGCCCAGGAACCGGGCACCGAGCTCGTCGTGGTCGACGAGATCACGCCCTGGCTCGACCCGGACGGCGCCCTGCGGGTGTCCGGCACGGTGATCAACCGCAGCGACACCGATCTGCGCACCCCGGCGCTCGAGCTGCGGATGTCCACCGATCGCCTCGACTCCCGCCTCCAGATCAACCGGTGGAGCGAGCGCGGCGGCCGCCACCGGATCCTCGCCGCGAGCACCGACACCCCGCCCGACGACGCGGACGGCGCGCCCCAGGTGCCCGACCTGCCGGACTCGCTGGCACCGGGACAGGTCGCCGAGTTCACCTTCGAGGTGCCGGCCGACCGCCTCGAGCTGCCCACCTCCTCCCCGATCTCCGCCTGGGGGGCGCGCGGGGTCGAGGTCGCCCTGTCCGGCCGGACCGATTCCGGTGCCGTCGCCGGCTCCGCGACCGGGTTCACCACCTGGTATCCGGACCCTGACCCGGACCCCACCTCGATCACCCTCGTCATGCCGGTGACGCTGCCGGGCTTCTCCTCCACCGGTCTCCTCCCGCAGGAGACGCTCGAACAGGCCGCCGGGCCGGAGGGCCCGCTCACCGCGCTCCTCGCCGCAGCCGAGGTCGACCCGGCGATCGCGCTCGCGATCGACCCGCGCCTGCTCGCCTCGATCGACTCCGCGCTGCGCGCGTCCGAACCCGCCGAACCGGAACCGTCCGCACCCCTGCCCACCGGGACGGCCGCGCCGAGCGAACCGTCCGAGCTCGTCACCGAGCCGGCCGACGGCACCGACCCCACCCCACTCCTGCGGGACTGGTTCACCCGCTTCGCCGATCTCGCCGAAGGCCGCACGCTCATCGCGCTGCCCTGGGCCGACGCCGACCTCGCCTCGCTCACCGAGGGTGACCTCGACGGACTCGCCGAACGGGCGCAGGAGGACGCGGCGATCGTCACCGAGATGTTCCCACAGGCCCGCACCGATGTCGTGTGGCCGGTGTCGGGCACCGTGACACAGGAACACCTGCCCGACCTCGTCACCCCGGACACGAACACCGTCGTCGTCTCCGACCTCCAGCAGCCGGCCCTCACCGGGTACACCTCGGACGCGCACTCGACGGTGACCGTCGCCGCGGGCCCTGAGGACGGAACGGGCGCGGACGACTCGGGATCCCGCGCGGCGGCCGACGACCCGGGCGACGGCTCCGGCGCCATGGAGGGCGGCGCGCGGGACACCTCGGCGGTCTCCCCGCGGATCCTCGACTCGCTCGTCGTCGACACCGGGCTCTACGACGCCGTCGCCACCGCTGGCGCAGCCGGGGCGCCCGCCGCAGCGGTGAGTGAGTACGTCGCGGAGAGCTCCGCGATCACTGCCGAGCGCCCCTACGACTCCCGCCACCTGTTCGTCACCCTGCCGCGCACGGCCGCGGACAGCTCCTGGCGGGACATCGCCGAGGCCACCCGCTCCGCCCCGTGGCTGGCCTTCCGCTCCGTCGACGCACTCCTCGAGGGGCAGCCGGTGTCCCGCGCCCCGGTCGTGGCCTCGACCCGTCGCACCGGTCTGACCGCCGAGGCCATCACCGGGCTGCGCTCCGCCCACTCCGCGGTGGGCGATTACGCAGCGGTGTTCAGCGATGCGGACTCCGCGCGCCGCGACCTCGACCGGATGATGCTCGGCTGCGCACAGGCCGCCTGGGCGGACGCCCCCAACCGCGCCGAGTGCACCGAGGCGCTCGACACCGAGGTCGCCGCGCTCACCAGCAGCATCCGACCCGAGGAGGGGTCCCCGGTGCTCCTCGTCACCGGCGAGCGCACGACGATCCCGATCCGGGTGGAGAACACCTCGGGTCGACCCGCGACGGTCACCGTGCGCGTCACCGCGCCCACCCCCCAGCTGCGCACCGCGGTGAGCGAGACGGTGGAGCTCTCGCCGCACGAGAGCACGCGCGTTGACGTGCCCGTCGAGGGGCTCGCGAACGCCGACCTCATCACCCGGGTGGAGATCGTCGCGGACAACGGCTATGTCGTCCCGCACACCGGGGAGCTCATGGTGCGGGTGCGCGCCGACTGGGAGAACATCGGCACCGCCGTCATCGCCGCGGGCCTCCTCATCGTGTTCGTCGTCGGCCTCGCGAAGTCCGTGTCCCGCGGTCGGCGTAAGATTCCCAAGAGCCAGCTCGAGGCCGCCATGGCCCGGGCGCAGCAGAACGACCGAGGATAGGAGAACGGGTGGCACGCACCGGGATCTCCTCACTGGCGAAGTCCTCGGCGGTGATGACTGCCGGCACGCTCGCCTCGCGCATCCTCGGCTTCGTCAAGACCATGCTCCTGGCGACCGCGATCGGCGTGACGATCGGCGGCGCGGCCGACGCCTTCGACGTCGCCAACAAGGTCCCGAACAACCTCTACATGCTGCTCGCCGGCGGAGTCCTCAACGCCGTCCTCGTCCCGCAGATCGTCCGCGCGACCCGCCGCTCCGACGGCGGCCGGGACTTCACCAACCGGCTCCTCACGCTCACCCTCGTGCTCCTCCTCGGCGTCACGGTCATCGCCACCCTGTGCGCTCCGCTCCTCGTCCGCCTCTACTCCTCGTCCGCCTGGAGCCCGGAGCAGACCGCGCTCGCCGTCGCCTTCGCCTACTGGTGCCTGCCGCAGATCTTCTTCTACGGCCTCTACACGATGCTCGGGCAGGTGCTCAACGCGCACTCGTCCTTCGGTCCGTACATGTGGGCGCCGGTGGTCAACAACCTCGTGTCGATCGCCGGCCTCATCGTCTTCATCGTCGTGTTCGGCCCCGGCGAGGCCGGTCAGCACGCCGTCGGCACCTGGGACACCCCCAAGCTCGTCCTCCTCGCCGGCTCCGCCACGCTCGGCGTCGTCCTCCAGGCGCTCGTCCTGCTGTGGCCGCTCAAGCGCATCGGGTTCTCCTACCGGCCGACCTTCGGCTTCCGCGGCTTCGGCCTGCGCACCGCCGGCACCGTCGCCGGCTGGACCTTCGCCGCGGTGCTCATCGGGCAGCTCGGCTTCATCGTCACGAGCCGGGTCGCCGCCTCGGCGTCCTCGACCGGCGGGGAGGCCTCGGCATCGAACGCCGCGTACTCGGTCTCGTACCTCATGTTCATGCTCCCGCACTCGCTCGTCGCGGTGTCGCTCGCCACCGCGCTCTTCACCTCGATGAGCTCGTACGCCGCGGAGGACGACACGCGCTCGGTGCGCGGCTCGCTCACCCTCGGCCTGCGGGTGGTCGGGCTCGTCAACATGTTCGCCACCGTCGCCTTCATCGCGCTCGCCGGCCCCGCCGCGATGCTCATCGGCGGCGGATCCCAGGCCCAGGCCCGCTCGATCGGCCTCGTCCTCGTCACCATGGTCATCGGCCTCGTCCCGTTCAGCGCGAACTATCTGCTCCAGCGGGTGTTCTACGCCTACGAGGACGCCCGCACCCCGTTCTGGGTGCAGGTGCCGCAGGTCGCGCTCACCGCCGGCGGCGTGATCGCCTCCGGTGCGCTCCTGCCACAGCAGTTCGTCGTCGCCGGGATCGGACTCTCGATGAGCGTCGGCTACCTGTTCGCCTGCATCACGAGCGCCGCCCTGCTGCGCCGCCGCCTCGGGCATCTCGAGTCGACCGCGATCCTCGTCGCCCACCTCAAGTTCGCCGTCGCCGGTGCGCTCGCCTGCGCGGCGGGGATGGGTCTGCTCGCGTGGGCGGGCGAGGGCGCCTGGGCCGGGCGCGCCGGTGCGCTCGTCACCGTCGGCTGGATCGGCATCGTCATGCTCGGGGTGTACCTCGGCGTGTGTTGGCTGCTGCGGGTGTCGGAGCTCCACGCGGTCGCCGCCACGGTGCGCGCCAAGGTGAATCGCGGCGCGGGCTGAGACGAGGGCGCGGTGCCGAACGGTAGTATTCGACTCTGAGGCGAAGCATGACTCTGCGGAGGTGGTCCCCCTGATCAACATCGAACGCGGCACGGTCATCGCCGACCGGTACGTCGTCTCCGAAGTCCGCCGACCCTGGTTGGCCGAGTTCCCCGAAGCGGGAACCGTGTGCCTCGTCATCGACGCCATCCTCGATGAGCCCGCGCAGCTGTTCGCCGCCGACGCCTCCCGCTCCGGCGACCTCCTCGACGCCGCCCGCCGCGCCTCGCTCCTCACCGATCCCCGGATCCCCGACATCCACGACGTCGGACGCGCCGACGGCATCGACTTCGTCGTCGTCGACCGCACCGAGGCCGTCGGCCTGCCCGCCCTCCTCGGCCACGGGCCGCTCGACCCCGAGGCGGCCCGCGCACTCGTCGGCGAGGCCGCGACCGCCCTCGTCCACGCCTCGAAGCGCGGCCTCCACCACCTGTGCCTGGGCCCGGAGTCCATCGCCCTGACCCCCACCGGAGAGGTCGAGGTCCAGGGGGTGGCGATCGACGCCGCCGTGGCCGACGGCCCCTACGAGCTCGGCCTCGACGCGCTGTCGAGCCGGGAGGCGCTGCGCGAGGACGCGCTCGCGCTCGTCAACATCCTCTATGCCGCGCTCACCGCGCACTGGCCCGGGCCCGAGGCGCGCAGCGGACTCGAGCCCGCGCCCAAGAAGAACGCCCTCATCGTCCGCGCCGAGTCGGTCACCCCCGGCATCCCGCGCGACCTCGAGGAGTTCGTCTCCGGAGTCGTCTCCAAGACCGAGGCCGGCCCGCGCAGTCCGAGCGAGATCGTGCGCTACCTGGGCGAATGGGACACCCGCGCCCTCCACCGGCTCGCCCGGGGCGGAACGGCCGAGCCCGGTGAGCCGCTGTTCCCCGGCGGCACTACCGACTTCAGCGGCACCCCGCGTGATTCTGCGCCCGGCAGCACCGCCGACGCTGCGAAGCGGGCGCCCGGACAGGCCCCGGGCGCCGAGTCCCCGGCGGGACGCCTCCCCGACACGGCAGGTCCGGCCGGAACCGGCGCTGCCGCGGCCGCCGCCGCCGCGGCGGGCACCACCGCCGGAAGCACCCCGTCGCTCCCCGAGCGCAACACTCCCGCAGGGACTTCCGCCGGTGGCCGCAGCGGATCGCGGCCGAGCCGCACCCCCGTTGCGACACCCGCACCCGCCGCAGAGGAGTCCGCACCCACCCGCCGCGCCACGCCGCAGCAGCTCCAGGCCGCGCTCAAGCGCATCGGCATGGTGCGACCGGGCACCACCGGGCTGGCCGCAGGCCGCTCCGGCAGCGAGACCTCCCCGTTCGACGACCAGATGCAGATGCGTCGGGCGTCGACCTTCCCCGTGGCCGCGGCGAGCATGGACGAGGTCGCCGACGACACCCGCGAATGGCAGCCCGAGGACACCTTCTCGAGCTACTCCGAGTACGCCTCCCGCGAACAGGACCCCAACCTCACCGCCCCGATCCTCGATCGTGACGCGATGTGGAACGACAGCGAGGACACCCAGGTCATCGAGCTCGACCGGGCCCCCGATCCCGAGGGCTCCGGTGAGGACGAGGACGACGGCTCGTGGTTCCTCGGCGGGATGTTCACCACCCGCGAGGAGGAGCTCGCCCGCCAGCGCGCCGAGTTCGAGCGCGAGCGCCGTCTCCAGCAGGAGGCCGAGGAGCGGCTGCGCCTCTCGGACCCGAACCGGCGGACCTCGCGCGGCGGAGTCGCCCACGACCTCGACGATTCCCCGATCGATGACGCCGCGGGGCCCAGGCCCGGGGCCGGGGCCGGGGCCGGAGTCAGGGCCGGTAACGGGGCCGCCGCAGCATCCCGCGGCGGGGCTGCGGCTGCTCTTCGCAGCGGTTCCGAAACGAACGGCGATGATGCTGCCGAGACTCCGGAACAGGGTTCGAACCCTGCCGAGAACGCCGTCCGCTCGGACGCGACTACAAACGTTTCCGCACTTCAGACGGGTTCCAGCCCTACGCATTCCAAGCGCGCTCACACGAGTGCTGTCGCCGGTGCCGCCGCCGGAAGCGGATCGTCCGGTGCCGGTCCCGCGGATCGCGGATCGCGCAGCAGCTCGCTCAAGCCGCTGCCGCTCATCATCGGGGTCCTCGCCGTGCTCGTGGCGATCGGCCTCATCATCGGTCTCTTCGTCCGCCCGGGCGACGATCCGACGGCCGGTGAGACCACCGCTCCGCCCGCGGAGCCGTCCTCCGCAGAGCCCTCGCCCACCGAGGAGGCCGGTCCGCCCCCGGTGATCGCGGCCGCCGAAGCTCTCGACCCGGAGGGGGACGGCAGCGAGAACGACGCCGATGCGGAGAACGTCCTCCCCGGAGTGTCCGGAGTCTGGGAGACCGACCGGTACAACTCCGCAGAGTTCGGCAACCTCAAATCGGGCCTCGGGCTCGGCCTCGAGCTCGAGGATGAAGCGACCATCTCCTCCGTCGCGATCATCTCCGGCACCCCCGGTGGCGCCGTGGAGATCCGCGTGGGCGACTCGGCCGACCCGGAGGACGCGGAGACCGTCGCCACCGGCGAACTGCCCGACGACACCGGGACCATCGAACTCGACGAACCGGCCACGGGCACCCACGTGTTCGTCTGGATCACCGAGCTGCCCTCGGTCTCCGAGGGCTACCGCGCGCGGATCAGCGAGATCGAGCTGTCGTGACACCGCGGTCCCGGGCCACCTGTCCGGGCCCGCGGCAGCGCGCGCGGAATAACCCCGTGCACCGTCCTGTTGTGCGTACATCGAACTGATCCACCCCTCGCCTGCTCATCACGAGCAGGCGCCGTCACGACCGGCCCGCTGAGCCCCGGTCACCGAGGAGAATCCATGACCGAACGCCACGTCGTCATCATCGGCTCCGGCCCTGCCGGGTACACCGCCGCGATCTACGCCGCACGGGCGAATCTGCAGCCTGTCGTCATCGCGGGATCGGTGACTGCCGGCGGCGAGCTCATGAACACGACGGACGTCGAGAACTTCCCGGGCTTCCCCGAAGGCGTGCAGGGGCCCGACCTCATGGAGAGCATGCGGGCGCAGGCCGAACGCTTCGGTGCCGAGGTCGTGTACGACGACGTGACCGAGCTGCGGATGAATCCCGGCGCCCACGGCATCACCACGGCCCTCGGGACGGAGTACACGGCGCGCGCGGTCATCCTCGCCACCGGCTCGGCCTACCGGGAGCTCGGGCTCCCCAATGAGAAGGCGCTCTCCGGCCACGGCGTGAGCTGGTGCGCCACCTGTGATGGGTTCTTCTTCAAGGATCAGGAGATCGCTGTCGTCGGCGGCGGGGACTCGGCGATCGAGGAGGCGACCTTCCTC
Organism: Brevibacterium sp. NPDC049920; assembly: GCF_040656435.1. Taxonomy (NCBI): domain Bacteria; kingdom Bacillati; phylum Actinomycetota; class Actinomycetes; order Micrococcales; family Brevibacteriaceae; genus Brevibacterium; species Brevibacterium sp. NPDC049920. The sequence continues at coordinate 72,408 of NZ_JBFAMF010000004.1, read as the reverse complement.
ACCCGATTCGCCTCCAAGGTCACCCTCATCCACCGCCGCCAGGAGCTGCGCGCCTCGCAGGCCATGCAGGACCGTGCCAAGGCCGACCCGAAGCTCGAGTTCCTCCTCGACTCCGAGGTGGCCGAGATCCACGGTGAGGACGCGCTCACCGGGCTCACCGTACGCAGCACCGCCACCGGAGAGACGAGCGAGCTGCCCGTCACCGGTCTGTTCGTCGCCATCGGCTCCGATCCGCGCACGGAGCTGTTCAAGGATGCCCTCGAGATCCGCCCCGACGGCTATCTCGCCGTGGACGGCCGGAGCTCGCGGACCACGGTTCCCGGGATCTTCGCCGCCGGCGACGTCATCGATCCCATCTATCGTCAGGCGATCACCGCCGCCGGCTCCGGCTGCGTGGCCGCCACCGACGCCGAACACTACCTCGCATCACTCAACGACAAGGAGTCCTGAAATGACCAAGGAAGTCACCGACGCCACCTTCGACGCAGAGGTCCTCCAGTCCGACAAGCCTGTGCTCGTCGATTTCTGGGCACCCTGGTGCGGGCCCTGCCGCATGGTGTCCCCGATCGTCGACGAGATCGGCGAGGAGCAGGCGGAGAAGCTCACCGTCGTCAAGGTCAACACCGACGAGAACATGGAGACCGCCGCGAAGTACGGGATCACCTCGATCCCGGCGCTCTACGTGTTCCAGGACGGCGAGGTCGCGAAGACGATCATCGGCGCCCGGCCCAAGCCCGCGCTGCTCCAGGAGCTCGCAGAGTTCACCAGCTGATCCGTACTCAGCCGACCGCAAGGCGCCTGTTGTAAACTCAACAGGCGCCTTGCCCGTTCCCACCCCTAGTCGACCATTGCGAGAACGATGACACCCACCTCTGTTTTCCCCTCCCTGTCGCGGGGAGACCGCAGCGACATCCTGCTGGCGACCAAGTCGCAGCTGTCGCGCCTGGGGTACCCGGTGGGGGACTCCGATTCTCCGGAATTCGATCACCAGTTCGATTCCGTGATCCGCCGCTTCCAGCAGGAGCGGGGCCTCCTGTGCGACGGGCTGCTCGGCCCGGAGACCTTCGGTCAGATCGAGCTCGCCCGCTTCCGGCTCGGCGACCGGGTGCTTCGCTTCGATCCCGTCCGCCCGCTGCGCGGAGACGACGTGGCCGAGCTCCAGAAGATCCTCAGCCGCCTCGGCATCTACACTGATCGCATCGATTACATCTTCGCCGAGGCCACCGATGCGGCTGTCCGGGAAGCTCAGACCGGACTGGGGCTCCGATCGGACGGCATCGCCGGGCCGACCACGCTCAGCGGCCTCCGTGCAGTCAAGAGGGACCAGGGAGAGGGCGATGTCTTCGCGCTCCAGGAGCGCGCCCGCGTGACCGCCTCAGGACCCTCGCTCGCCGGGCGCGTCGTCGTCATCGAGGCGGCGACCACACGGACCGACTTCGTCACGACCACGTTTCCGCCCGGTACTCAATCATGTGCCGAGGAGTACGCTGCGGACATCGCCCGCCGGCTCGAGGGACGACTGTCAGCGCTCGGCGCCGCGACCGTCTACGTCGAGGACAGTGCTGAGCGCGCCACCCTCGGTGACGAGCTCGGCGCCTCGGCAATCGTCACGATCAATCTCGACAGCTCATCGTCCCCGAAGGCACAGGGAGCTGCGACGTACTACTTCGGACGCGGTGACGATCCGTCCGTCGCCTCCCCGGTGGGACGACGCCTGGCCGAGCTCATGCAGAAGGAGCTGTGTGCTCGCACCGGTCTTCTCGACTGCCGCAGCCACCCACGCACATGGGAGTCGCTGCGCAGGGTGCGCACGCCCAAGGTCCACGTCATGCCGGGCTACATCAGCAACGACGAGGACCGGGCCGCCCTCGAGGATCAGCGCCTCCGCGATCTCATCGCCGAATCCGTGGCCGTCTCCCTGCAGCGCCTCTACCTGCGCGAAGAGACCGACCCGCCCACCGGCACGCTCGACCTCGCCGCCGTCAGCTCTCAGCTCTGACGATCGCCCGCGCCACGGCCTTTCCGCGGCATCGGTCGGCCGCACTGCCCCGAGCGGCCCACTTCCGGTTGCGCAGCATTCACGGGCCGCCCTCGACCTCCGCCTTTAGCTCATGGATTGTGTTGCGGTGCCTCGACCGCCGATGTGTCCGAACCGTCCGGGGCCATCTGAAGCCGTCTGAGCTGTCTGAGCTGTCTGAGCCATCTGAGCTTTCTGAGCTTTCTGAGGATTGTTTCACGTGAAACATCCCCTGCCGAGCGAAGTGGCATGTCTGCGCGTTCTCAACCACAAGCTCTGCGGTGCTGTCATCGGTCGAGCAACCGCTCGTGCATGACCCGAGCCGGACTCATTCGGTCAACCCCTGCTCATCCGACAACTACCAATCCCGCGATGTATCGCTGATCTCCACGCCGGATAGCTCTCGACCCAGAACAGCAGAGGGCGGGCTGCCATCGTGGCAGCCCGCCCTCGTCGAATCCTCCGGAGCGGCAGCGTCAACTCACAGTGTCACCGGAATCGGCCTGGGTGATCCCGAGAGTCTGGAGAATCCGCTTAAGATCATCCTCGTTTGCGAACTCGACGCTGATCTTGCCTTTGCGCTTCCCCATGGTGATGTTGACTCGGGTATCCAGCCGGTCTCCGAGGTCTCGCGCGATGCTCGAGAGCTCGGGATTTGCGGCCCGTGTTTCACGTGAAACATTCACACGATCACCACGATTGAGGAGGACGACAGCTTCCTCCGTTGCACGCACCGACAGCCCCTCGGCCACCACGCGTTGAGCCAGCACCTCCATCGCTGCAGGGTCGATGAGTCCGAGGATCGCGCGAGCGTGACCTTGAGAGATCACGCCGGCGGCAACTCTGCGCTGGACCAGTGGAGGTAGTTTGAGAAGCCTCAGGGTGTTGGTGATCTGCGGACGAGACCGCCCTATGCGCTCGGACAGCTCCTGCTGTGTGCAGGCGAAGTCATCGAGCAGCTGCTGATAGGCGGCTGCCTCTTCGAGGGGATTGAGATCAGCGCGATGGAGGTTCTCGAGCAGTGCGTCACGGAGGAGATCGACGTCATCGACCTGCCGGATGATTGCTGGAATGCTCTCGAGCCCGGCCTCCCGCGAGGCCCGGAGCCGTCGCTCACCCATGATGAGCTCGAATCTGGGCTCCTCAGGGTCGATCACACGAACGACGATCGGCTGAAGCACCCCGACTTCGCGTATCGAATGGACGAGCTCATCGAGCGCATCCTCATCGAAGACCGACCGCGGCTGCCGAGGATTCGCTGCAATCGCATCGACAGGCAACAGTCCGAAAGCAGTGCCGGGAACCGATTCGAGCGATGTTTCACGTGAAACACCGGCCGTCTCTGCCTGCGTGCCGGCTTGCGCGGAATCAGCGTGCTGATCCTGATCCGCGGTCGGGGTCTGCGCGCCGGGGCCAGTGTGTGCGGGGTTCTGCTCCGGTGACCGCTGGGTGTCGGCACCAGCAGATTCTGTCGATCCCTGCGACTTCTTCCGCCCGGTGGGCCCTGGTGGCACAGACGTGCCCGCAGTGGCGTTCTTCGCGGTCATGCTCGTCGCCCTGGAGCCGTTCGTGGTCGAACTGTTCGCGGATTCGTCAGCGACCGCCGTGTCGCTCACCGACGCCGACTCAGTCTTCGCTGTTCGGCGCGTGGTCGCCTTCGAGCGCGAGCTGGCGGGGGACTTCTTCTCAGCTCGTGCGCGACGCATGGAGACTGCCGGATCCTTGCTCGATCGGGCTTCGGATGTTTCACGTGAAACATCCGAGCCTTTCTCCTGCGCGGGGAAGAACACGTCCACGGGCCGCTCGTCGCTCACGACGTCCGGGATGAGCGCCCCCAGTCCACGTCCCAGTCCACGTCGGCGTTCAGCCATGGCTCTTCACTCCTCGCTGTGAGATCTCTTCGGCGGCTTCGCGATAGGAGAGCGCGCCGGAAGAGTTCGGTTCATAGGTGATCACGGTCTGTCGATAGCTCGGCGCCTCGGAGATCCTCACAGATCGTGGGATCGCCACGTCGAGGACCTGACGGGGGAAATGAGCTCGCACATCCTCGGCGACCTGCGAGCTCAGGTTGGTGCGGCCATCGAACATCGTGAGCAGGATGGTGCTCACCTGCAGCTCGGGGTTGAGGTGCTTCTGGATGAGCTGGATGTTCTTCAGCAGCTGACTCAGACCTTCAAGCGCGTAGTACTCGCACTGGATGGGGATGAGCACCTCTCGTGCCGCGACGAATGCATTGACCGTGAGCAGGCCCAGGCTCGGCGGACAGTCGATGATGACGTAGTCGACCCGGTCCTCGGCCTCGGCCCGCAGTTCGAGGTACCGAGCCAGGGATCTCGCCAGACGCTGCTCGCGAGCGACCAGGGAGACCAGCTCGATCTCAGCCCCCGCAAGGTCGATGGTCGCCGGCACGCAGTGGAGGTTCTCGATATCGGGGCACTGAGCGACTGCCTCCTCCATCGGGAGATCGTCGATGAGCACGTCGTAGATGCTGTTGACCTCTGTCGAGTGCTCGATCCCCAGTGCCGTGCTCGCATTGCCCTGCGGGTCGATGTCGATCACGAGAACGCGGAGTCCCTGCGAGGCGAGCGCGGCAGCGATATTCACCGTCGTCGTCGTCTTCCCGACCCCACCCTTCTGATTGGCAACCGTGAAGATGCGCGTTGCATCGGGCTTGGGGAAGGTCGTCGTCGCAAGCCGCTGGGCTCGGCGGTTGTCGCGTGCGATCTGCGCCCCGAGGGGAGTCGACTCGTCCATGATCGGCATTGTGCATGCTCCGTCCCTGGGAAGTGTGTGCCACGTGAAGTCTACCGACGTCGGTGCAGTGTTTCACGTGAAACATTCACGCGGTGCCGCGGATCAGCGTCGTTTTGCGTTCGAATTACGTTCTATTACTGCTGCTGCAAGCTCTTCCGCACGCCCGCTCAGCGCCGCCGCAGCTCCGCCACGCGGGTAGGGATCTCCAGGGGAGGCGAACCGAGCTCGTGCACCACGGGTGGTTCGAGCTTCGCCCGTCGGATCTGCTTCCGCGCCTTCTCGATCTCCGCATCGACGGACGCACCCTTGAGCGCGAGGAGTCGACCGCCGGGGCCGAGCACCGGAGCGCACCATTCGACGAGCACGGCCAAAGATTTCACTGCCCGCGCGGTCACGACGGTGAACACCTCGTCGTCGACGAGCTCCTCGACGCGTCCCCGGACCACACGGACGTGCGGAAGCTCGAGGTCGTCGAGGACCATGCGCAGCCACTCCACCCGACGTTCCATCGGCTCGATGAGCACGTACCGGGCGTCCGGCCGGGCGAGTGCCAGGGGAATGCCCGGCAGCCCCGCTCCGGAGCCCACGTCGCCGACGACGTCGTCGGGCGCGATGAGCTCCGCGACCACGGCGCAGTTGAGGATGTGGCGCGTCCACAGTCGCGGCAGCTCTCGGGGGCCGATGAGCCCCCATTCGACACCGGTCGTCGCCAGGTGGTGCGCATAGCAGCGGGCGGCATCGATCCGCTCCCCGAACAGTTCAGCGGCGAGCGCGGGCTCGGACTCCACCGATGCGTCATCCGGTGACCCCGCGCCCGCAGCAGAGCGTTCCGGCTGGCCCCGGGTCCCCGACGCCGCGGCCTCGGTGCCCTGTCCGCCTGTGCTCCGGGCGGTGCTGTCGCTGCGTGCGTCGTCCGTGCCGGCCTCCACGGGGTTCACTGCGCGTGGATGACCACGTGCCGGCGGTCGCCCTCGCCCTCGGACTCGGAGCGCAGGCCTGCCTTGGCGACCTGGTCGTGGACGACCTTGCGCTCGAAGGAGTTCATCGGCCGGCAGGTGTAGGGCTCGCCGGTCTCGGTGACCTTGCCGATCGCGCGATCGGCGAGCGCCCGCAGGTCATCTTTGCGACGGTCGCGGTAGCCGTTGATGTCGAGCATGAGCCACGAGCGCTGACCGGTGCTCGTCTGCACGGCGAGCCGGGTGAGCTCCTGGAGAGCGGTGAGCACGGCGCCATCGCGTCCGACGAGGGTCGAGAGGTTCGAGTCCTCGTCCTCGCAGACGATCGCGACCTCGGCCCGCCCATCGGCCACATCGATGTCGATGTCGCCGTCGACATCGGCGATGTCGAGCAGCTCCTCGAGGTAATCGGCTGCGATATCGCCCTCCTCCTCGAGCATCTCCGCACGAGTGGGCTTGGTGTCCTCGACCGGCGCGGTCTCGGTGTTCTCAGTCATCGCTCTCCCAACCTCTTATCTCTTCTTCTTCTTTTTCTTCTGCCGGGCCTTGCCCACCGGTTGCTGACGCTGTCCGGCGGCGGGCGCCTCGGGCTCGGGGGTCATCTCGATCGGCTTGGAGCCGGGGAGCGGGGACTTGCCCTTCTTGGCGCGGCGCTCCATGAGCTCCTTCTCGGCCTTCGAGCCGGGCGCCGGCATGTTCCGGATGACGACGAACTGCTGGACCATGGTCCACGTGTTCGACACGAGCCAGTAGACGAGCACGCCGAGCGGGAAGTAGACACCGCCGACGGCGAACACCACGGGCATGATGTAGAGGAGCATCTTCTGCTGCTGCATGAACGGGTTGTTCATCGCGGCTTCGGACATGTTCTTCGTCATCATCTGCTTCTGGGTGATGAACTGCGTGACACCCATGATGACGATGAGGACGGCGGTCAGCGCCTTGGCGCCGATCCCGTCGGTGAGGAAGGTCGCCTGGAGCGGGATCCCGAAGATCGTCGCGACGTCCGCCGACTGCGCCAGCGCCTGCGTCACACCGCCGATCGGCGGGAGGTCGCCGACCGCGATGAGATGCATGTTGTTGATGACGCGGAACAGCGAGAAGAAGATCGGCAGCTGCACGAGCAGCGGCAGGCATGAGGCCCACGGGTTGGTGCCGTGCTTCTTGAACAGCGCCATCTGCTCCTCGGCCATGGCCTGCCGGGAGAACTGGTCCTTCTTGCCCTTGTACTTGGCCTGGAGCCGCTGGATGTCCGGCTGGATCAGCTGCATCTTGCGCTGCGCCTTGATCTGGTACACGAACAAGGGGATGAGGATGGCCCGGATCACCACCGTGAGGCCGGCGATCGACAGCACCCAGGTCCAGCCGCTGCCGGCGTCGAGGCCCAGGCTGGTGAACACCTGGTGGAAAATTGCGAGGATCCACGCGACCACCCACTGCAGGGGCAGAAGCAGATTGTCAATCCATGACATTCAGTCTCTCCTTGGCCGCGGATCGGCGCGGTCGTCCGTGATGAGGTCTCGATACATTGTGCCACTGTTGCGGTCGGCGTTGATCTCCCGGCTCCGGGCCTCCATGAGGGACCCGGGTGCGTAGTCCACCCCACCGCCGGAGAACGGGTTGCACCGCAGCACCCGCCACGTCGTCAGCAGCGCACCGCGCACGGCACCCGTCGACTCGAAGGCGTCGAGCGCGTACTTCGAACAGCTGGGGTAGTAGCGGCACACGTCACCGTACAAGGGCGAGATGATCCTCCGGTACAGGCGCATGAACCACACGAACGGCATCCGCGGGGCGATGCGCAAGAGGTGGACGAACCGCGCCCGGCCGCCGGCCGGTGCCGACGGCAGCGAGGACGGGGTGTCCTCCCCGTGCCTCATCCTGCAAGCCGTTCGAATGCCCGGTCGACCGCGCGTGACAGCTCGGCGGAGTCGGCGTCAGCGGCTGCCGGCAGTGCGCGCACCACGATCATGTCCCCGATGCCGAGCTCCGGGAGCCGGGTGTGGAGGATCGCCCGGAGCCGGCGCTTGACCCGATTGCGGACGACCGCGTTGCCGACGGCCCGGGAGACGACGAATCCCACGCGCGGAGCGTGGGATTCATCGAGTGTCGACAGGAAATGGATCACCAGATGCTTCGTCCCGGCTCTGCGGCCGGTGCGGAAGACGCGGCGGAAATCGTCGCCCTGATGAATCCGGTTCCTACCGGGGAGCACGATCAGGCGGACAGCGCGTTGCGTCCCTTACGGCGACGCGAAGCCAGGATGGCGCGTCCGGCGCGGGTGCGCATGCGCAGCCGGAAGCCGTGGGTCTTGGCGCGCTTGCGGTTGTTGGGCTGGAAAGTACGCTTGCTCACTTCGGTTCTCCGATTATCTGTCGTTGCTGGTGCCGGGCAGCACGGTTCTGCTTTCGCATCTCACACGAGGTGGACCACTCACGGCCGTGCACTCCTGATGCTGTTGGCCGTGGGGAAGTCACTCACACCTCGTCGATGGGCCCGCAACACAGGACACTCCAGCATAGACGCCACGCCGAAAGACGGTCAAACCGGGCGCTCGCGGACGGAATCGTGTAATGCCGCGGCACCCGACCCATGACCGCAGACGGGCTCCTGCGCCCCTCCATCGTTCAGGCGCACATCACCGGCCGGCCGCTCCGTCGACCGGGTGCCGGTTCCCGTTCACCGCCGATCCTCTCGGAGTTCACCACTCGGCCGTGAACAGGCCGGTCCACAAATGACATCCGTGTACTTTCCACACCTTTCTCCACCGATGTGGATGAATCCGGGGCCTCACCCGGTCCTCCTCCACAATGTGTGGAAAACTATGTGGAAGCGAGTCGCCCCTTATCCACAGTTCCGGGGAGGCAGGACAGGAGCAGCAGTGAGCAACCCGAGCACATCCGACGATCTGCATGAGATCTGGCAGGTCGTCCTGTCGAATCTGCTCAATGATCCGACGATCACCGCGCATCAGAAGGGATTCCTCTCCCTCGCGGTGCCCAAGGCGCTCGTCGAGGGTCAGCTCGTCGTCCTCTCCGTCCGCAACGATCTCACCCGCACGACCCTCGAGACCCATCTGCGCGAGCCGCTCGCCCGCGAATTCTCCACCGCGCTCGGTCACGACGTCACCTTCGCCATCGCGGTCGACCCGGCGCTCGACGTCCCGGCGCCGCTGCCGCCGGAGACCCGGGGCACCGCACACCCCGGGTCCGGCTCCCCCGGTGCCGCCGCCGGCGCACCGGGCACCGCCTCCGCGGCCGAGGCGCCCTCCCCGGGGACCGGTCCCGCCGCCTCCGCGAGTCCTCCCGATCCGGCCGGCACCTCGGCCGCCCCCGCGGGCCCCGCCGACCTCACGCACCCCGGCAGCGGCGACCAGCCTGCCGTCGACACCGCCGGGAGCTCTCCCACCCCGAGCGCACCGGGTCGTCCGGCAGCCGCCTCGGCTCCGGCCGGGGCCGCACCGACGACCGCCGACGACCCGAGCGGGGTGTCCCAGCTCAACTCGAAGTACACCTTCGACACCTTCGTCATCGGCGCCTCGAACCGGTTCGCCCACGCCGCGGCGTTCGCCGTCGCCGAATCCCCGGCCAAGGCCTACAACCCGCTCTTCATCTACGGCGACTCCGGGCTCGGCAAGACCCACCTCCTCCACGCGATCGGCCACTACGCCGCGCAGCTCTACCCGAACATCCGGGTCCGCTACGTCTCGAGCGAGGAGTTCGTCAACGACTTCATCAACACGATCGGCTCCTCGACGACCTCGAACTCGCTGCGGCCGGCGTTCCAGCGCCGCTACCGCGAGGTCGACATCCTCATGATCGACGACATCCAGTTCCTCCAGGGCAAGGATGCGACCGTCGAGGAGTTCTTCCACACCTTCAATGCGCTCCACAACGAGCACAAGCAGGTCGTCATCACCTCCGACCAGCCGCCCAAGATGCTCAAGGGCTTCGAGGAGCGCCTCCGGTCCCGCTTCGAGTGGGGCCTGCTCACCGACGTGCAGCCGCCCGACCTCGAGACCCGGTTCGCGATCCTGCGGAACAAAGCCGCCGGCGAGGGCCTCCCGGTGCCCGACGACGTCCTCGAGTACATCGCCTCGCGCATCTCCTCGAACATCCGCGAGCTCGAGGGCGCGCTCATCCGCGTGTCCGCCTTCGCCAACCTCAATGACCAGGCGATCGAGGTCGGCCTCGCCGAGACCGTGCTCAAGGACTTCATCACCCACGAGGACACCCCGGAGATCACCGCGACGGACATCATGGGCCAGACCGCGGCGTACTTCGGGCTCACGCTCGACGACCTGTGCGGCTCGTCCCGGTCCCGCACCCTGACCACCGCACGCCAGATCGCGATGTATCTGTGCCGCGAGCTCACCGACCTCTCGCTGCCGAAGATCGGCCAGGAGTTCGGCGGCCGCGATCACACCACGGTGATGCACGCGAACAAGAAGATTCGAACACAGATGGCCGAGCGCAGGGCGCTCTACACCCAGGTCACCGAACTCACAAACCGCATCAAACAGCAGCATCGACTATGAACCGCATTGTGCACAGCTGTGGATAACCCTGTGGGCGAAGGCCCTCGGCCTGGGTACGGGGACGTGCACGGATGACACGGCGTCGGTGGAGAGCTGTGTACTCACATCGATGTGATTCACATTCCTCCCCCTCGCGTCACCACGGCGTCCACACGATGTCCACCGGTGCCCGGAGGCGCTGCGCCCGATGGATACTCGATGACATCGATGTAGTTCCACAGTTTCCACACGTGCTGTTACTACGACTGCATATTCATTCGAGGACATCCCTTCGAGCACCGCTGATCGCGGGACGGGGACCTCGGGTGATCCGAGCGCGGAGGATCGACGAGCTCGAGGACCGATGGTTCGAATCGAACGCCGGGCCGGCTGCGGAGCGTCTCCGGACGGGTTCCGGCCGGTCCCGGTGCGGGCTTCGGAACCCGGGTGAGAAGCACATCCGACGGGGTGTTTCCAATTCGCCACGCCGGTAGGCTGAGTGTAGAGTTTCAACTCGCCATCAGACCGCGCTGCAGCGCATGCGAGACCTCAACCACAGGAGTGCCGTGAACGCCGAATCCGCCGGGGCCGTGAAGTTCAGAGTCGAACGCGATGTCCTCGCCGAGGCCGTCACCTGGGCGACCAAGAGCCTCCCGCAGCGCCCCGCCGTCCCGGTCCTCACCGGCATCCTCATCACCGCCGATCCCGCCGGCTCCGTGCAGCTCTCAGTGTTCGACTACGAGGTCTCCTCCCGCGTCGAGATCGCCGCGGAGGTCGAGGCCCCCGGCACCCTGCTCGTCTCCGGCCGGCTGCTCGCCGACATCGCCAAGGCCCTGCCCAACCAGCCCGTCACCCTCGAGCGCAACGGCTCGAAGGTCGACCTCACCTGCGGGTCCTCCCGGTTCTCGCTCATGACGATGCCCGTCGACGAGTACCCCGCGCTGCCCACCGTGCCGGAGACCTCCGGCGTCGTGTCCGCCGGCGAGTTCAGCCACGCGGTGTCCCAGGTGAGCATCGCGACCTCGCGCGACGAGACCCTGCCGATCCTCACGAGCGTGCGCGTCGAGATCGAGGGTGACACCGTCACCCTGCTCGCCACCGACCGCTACCGCCTGGCGGTGCGCGAGTTCCACTGGAACCCCCGCACCCCCGACATCTCCGCCACCGCGCTGGTCCGCGGCCGCACTCTCGCCGATGCGGCGAAGGCGATGGGCGGCGATGTCGAGATCGCACTTGCGGAGTCCGGCGGCAAGGACATGCTCGCCTTCTCCTCGAGCGGCCGCATCACCACCTCGCTGCTCGTCGAGGGCGACTACCCCAAGGTCCGCTCACTGTTCCCCAAGGACGTGCCGATCCACGCCGTCCTCGAGACCGCCGCCCTGCGCGAGGCGGTGCGCCGCGTTTCGCTCGTCGCCGAGCGCAACACCCCGATCAAGTTCGAGTTCGCCGACGGCGCGCTCACCCTGAGGGCCGGTGCCGGCGACGACGCCCAGGCCAGCGAGTCGCTGCCGGTGGAGATCACCGGCGAGGACATCACCACCGGCTTCAATCCCGGCTTCATCTCCGAGGGCCTCGCCGCGATCGATTCCCCGTTCGTCCGGTTCTCCATGACCGAGCCGAAGAAGCCCGTGGTGATCTCCGGCCAGCAGGAGATCGACGGTGAATACGACTCCTCGTACCGCTACCTGCTGATGCCGATCATCAGATTCTGATGTGGGTGTCACGGCTCTCGCTGCGTGACTTCCGCTCCTACGCCTCGCTCGATCTCGAGCTCGAGCCGGGGGTCACGGCCTTCGCCGCTCCCAACGGCTGGGGCAAGACCAACCTCGTCGAGGCCGTCGGTTACCTCTCCGGACTGCGCTCCCACCGGGTGTCCCAGGATGCTCCGCTCGTCCGCCACGAACAGCCGGAGGCGACCGTCTCCGCCTTCGCCCATCGCGGCGAGCGGCAGGTCACCGTCGAGGTGACGATCAAGGCCCGCGGTGCCAACCGGGCCCGCATCAACCGCCGCGGGGTCCGCACCCGCGAGGTGCTCGGCCTCCTCCCCAGCGTGGTGTTCGCCCCGGAGGATCTCAGCCTCGTCAAGGGTGAGCCGGCCGACCGGCGCGACTTCCTCGACACCCTTCTCGTCGCCCGCCAGCCGCGGATGGCCGGGGTGATCGCGGACCTCGACCGGGCCCTGCGGCAGCGCAACGCGCTCCTCAAGAGCCTCCGCGCCCAGCCGGACCCCGCGCTCGAGGCGACCCTCGACATCTGGGACCAGGCCTTCGCCGAGTCCGCCGCCCAGCTCGTCATCGGGCGCCGCGAGCTCATCGCCGACCTCCGCGAACCGCTCGCCGACGGCTTCGCCTACGTCGCGGCCGAGGCGCGCAGCGAGCGCCGTGCCGCCGTGGTCGACTACGCCTCCCGGCTCGACTACTCCGGGGCGCACACCCCGGAGGAGGTGCAGGCCGTCGTCGTCACCGGGCTGCTCGATCGGCGGCGCCCGGAGATCGAGCGCGGCCTCACCCTCATCGGCCCGCAGCGCGACGACGTCGAGCTCACGATCGGCACGATGCCGGCGAAGGGCTACGCCTCCCACGGGGAGAGCTGGTCGCTCGCCCTCGCACTGCGCCTCGCCGGATGGGAGCTGCTCACCGGCGGCTCCGAGGAGCGGGAGGACCAGCCGGTGCTCGTGCTCGACGACGTGTTCGCCGAGCTCGACGCCGGCCGCCGCCGTCGCCTGGCGGCGCGGATCGGGGAGGCCGAGCAGGTGCTCATCACCGCCGCCGTCGGCGAGGACATCCCGGCCAACCTCGCCGGGCGGGTCGTCGACCTCACCGAGGTGACGACCCCGTGAGCACCGAGTCCGGGGATCTCTCCGCGGTGCCGGCCGCCGCGCTCGAGGCGCTCGACCGGATCCGCCGGATGGCCGACTCCGACTTCCGGCCGCTGTTCCGGTCCACCCGCACCCGCGGCGGACCGGTCGAGCCGGTCTACACCGGGTCGAAGGCGGACCCCCGGGATCCGCAGCCGCTCCGTGCGGGGCTCGGGCGGATCGCGCGCGAGCACGGCTGGTCGACCTCGCTCGAGGTCGGCACGGTGCTCGGCCGCTGGCCCGAGCTCGTCGGCCCCGACGTCGCCGCACACTGCACCGTCGAGAAGTTCGAACCCCCCGTCCTCGTGGTGCGGGCATCGTCGACGACCTGGGCCACCCAGCTGCGGATCATGACCACCCTGCTCCTCGATCGGTTCGAGCGCGAGCTCGGCAGCCGGGTCGTCGAGGAGCTCACCGTCCTCGGACCCACTCAGCGGTCGTGGAAGCGCGGCCGGCGCAGCGTCGCCGGCCGCGGTCCGCGGGACACCTACGGCTGAGGTGCTGCGCATGGAACCCCTCGACATCCTCGACCGGGCACTCACCCCGACCGGGCTGCCGGACTCCCCGCAGCTCCTCGTGGGCACCGCGCTCGCCCTCGCCCTGCTCCTCGTCGTGCCCGGTGCCGTGTGGCGGCTCACCGGGATCGTCGTGACGATCGTCCACGAGCTCGGGCACGGGTGCGCCGGGCTGCTCACCGGCAGGCGTGCGGTGGCGATCCGCCTGTCGCCGGACCACTCCGGCCTGACCACCTCCCACGGCCGGGCCGCCTCGGTCCCGTGGACGACCTTCTGGGGCTACCCGGCGCCGGCGCTGCTCGGTGCGGCACTCGTGATGAGCGGGCTCGCCGGCCGCGGTGCGACGGCGCTCCTCGTGTGCGCCGCCGTGCTCGCCGTCTCGCTCGTCTTCATGCGCGGGATCCTCGCCTGGCTCGCCGTCCCGCTCACCGCGGCGGTGCTGCTCGGTCTCCTGGGTTTCGCGCCGGATCCATGGCTGACGAGTGCTGCCGTGGGGCTCGGGGTGTTCCTCGTGTGCGGGGCGGTGCGGGCGCTGGCCAACCTCACCCGCCTGCACGCGCGCGGCCGCACGCATGGGAGCGATGCCGCGATCCTCGCCCGGGAGACGCGGGTGCCCGGTGCTGTCTGGCTCACCCTGATGTGGCTCGTGGTGCTCGCCTGCGCGGCCGGTTCCGGCTGGATGCTCCGGGTCGCGGTCGGAGTCTGAGCGGGACCGGCACCGAGCTCGGCGGAGGTGCGATGCGGCACCGGCTCAGAACCGCGCACACGGCTTCAGAACCCTGGGAGACGAGTCGGGGTACGGAGGACGGCTCGAAAATCCGGATGCGCACCCGCCCAGGCGCGCTCAGGGCAGGATTCGCGCGCCGTCCGGGGTAGAATCGAGGGAGTTCACGACCGATGACAAGGAGATCCATGGCTCCCGAGGAGAACCAGCCGTACGACGCGGGTGACATCACCGTTCTGGAAGGCCTGGAAGCGGTGCGCAAGAGGCCCGGTATGTATATCGGCTCGACCTCGGAGCGCGGCCTCCACCACCTCGTCTACGAGATCGTCGACAACTCCGTCGACGAGGCGCTCGCCGGCTACTGCAGCCACATCGAGATCACCATCCTCGCCGACGGCGGCGTGCGCGTGGTCGACGACGGCCGCGGGATCCCCGTGGCGATCCACCCCACCGAGGGCGTCCCGACCCTCCAGGTGGTCCTCACCATCCTCCACGCCGGCGGCAAGTTCGGCGGCGGCGGGTACGCGGTGTCCGGCGGTCTGCACGGCGTGGGCTCCTCCGTCGTCAACGCCCTGTCCGCGCGTCTCGACGCGGAGATCCACCGCGACGGCAACGTGTGGCGCCAGGACTACCGACGCGGCGTGCCGACCGGCGAGATCGTCAAGGGCGAGACCACCGACCGGACCGGCACGATGATCACCTTCTGGCCGGACGAGGAGATCTTCGACACCACGGAGTTCACCTTCGAGGTGCTCCGCGCCCGGTTCCAGCAGATGGCGTTCCTCAACAAGGGACTGAAGATCTCGCTGCGCGACGAGCGCGTCGAGCAGGTCGACGACGCCGACGTCCAGCTCGACGCGGAGGACACCGCGGAGTGGAAGCCGCGCGAGGTCACCTTCCTCTACGAGAACGGGCTGCTGGACTACGTCGCCTACCTCAACTCCGCGAAGAAGACCGACCTCGTCAACGAGGAGATCATCGCCTTCGAGTCCGAGGACACCGAGCAGAAGATCGCCCTCGAGGTCGCGATGCAGTGGACGAGCTCCTACAACGAGTCCGTCCACACCTACGCCAACACCATCAACACGCATGAGGGCGGCACCCACGAGGAGGGCTTCCGCACCGCGCTCACCAGCCTCCTCAACAACTATGCCCGCGACCAGAAGCTGCTGCGGGAGAAGGACGCCAACCTCACCGGCGAGGACGTCCGCGAGGGCCTCACCGCGGTGCTGAGCATCAAGCTCGGGGAACCCCAGTTCGAAGGCCAGACGAAGACGAAGCTCGGCAACTCGGAGGCGAAGACCTTCGTGCAGCGCGTCGTCCGCGACGAGCTCGGCCACTGGATGGAGTCGAACCCCATCCAGGCCAAGGAGGTCGTGCGCAAGGCGATCCAGGCCTCGCAGGCCCGGCTCGCCGCCCGCAAGGCGCGCGAGGCGACCCGCCGCAAGGGCCTGCTCGAGTCCTCGGGCATGCCGGGCAAGCTCCGCGACTGCCAGTCGAAGGACCCCTCGCTGTCGGAGATCTTCATCGTCGAGGGCGACTCCGCCGGCGGTTCGGCCGTGCAGGGGCGCGATGCGATCCACCAGGCGATCCTCCCGCTGCGCGGCAAGATCCTCAACGTCGAGAAGGCCCGGCTCGACCGGGCGCTCGGCAACCAGGAGATCCAGTCGCTCATCACCGCCTTCGGCACCGGGATCGGCGAGGAGTTCGACATCTCCAAGCTCCGGTACCACAAGATCGTGCTCATGGCCGACGCCGACGTCGACGGCCAGCACATCGCGACCCTGCTCCTCACCCTGATCTTCCGCTACATGAAGCCCCTGGTGGAGCACGGCTACGTGTACCTCGCGACCCCGCCGCTCTACCGCCTGAAGTGGAGCAACGCCCCGCACGACTACGCCTACTCCGACCGGGAGCGCGATGCGCTGCTCACCGAGGGGCGGGCCGCCGGCAAGCGCCTGCCCAAGGACATGGCGATCCAGCGGTACAAGGGCCTGGGCGAGATGAACTACGCGGAGCTGTGGGACACGACGATGAACCCGGACCACCGCCTGCTCAAGCAGGTGACGCTCGACGACGCCGCCCGCGCGGAGGAGATCTTCACCATCCTCATGGGCGAGGACGTCGAATCGCGCCGCCGGTTCATCCAGGAGAACGCGAAGGACGTCCGATTCCTCGACATCTGAGGCCCGGTCCGCTCTCCGCTTCCCGGCGGAATATCCCAGAGTCTAGTCAATTTCCGATACTCACTGATACAGACCGATCAGCGACGAACACGAGGTAAGCAGGCACGTGGCCGACGACACCGAGAACACCCAGCACATCGATCCCGACGCCCCGCTCGAGGGCAACCGCGTCGAGCAGGTCGATCTCAACCTCGAGATGCAGCGCTCGTACCTCGACTACGCGATGAGCGTCATCGTCGGGCGCGCGCTGCCCGACGTTCGCGACGGCCTCAAGCCGGTGCACCGCCGTGTGCTCTACGCGATGTACGACGGCGGCTACCGCCCCGAGCGCTCGTTCAACAAGTGCTCGCGCGTGGTCGGCGACGTCATGGGCCAGTACCACCCGCACGGCGACACCGCGATCTACGATGCGATGGTGCGCCTCGTGCAGCCGTGGGCGATGCGCTACCCGCTGATCTCCGGCCAGGGCAACTTCGGCTCCTCGGGCAACGACGGCGCGGCCGCGCCGCGGTACACCGAGTGCAAGATGGCGCCGCTGGCCATGGAGATGGTCCGGGACATCGAAGAGGACACCGTCGACTTCCAGGACAACTACGACGGCAAGAACCAGGAGCCGATCTACCTGCCGAGCCGGTTCCCCAACCTGCTCGTCAACGGCTCGGCCGGCATCGCGGTGGGCATGGCGACGAACATCCCGCCGCACAACCTCCGCGAGGTCGCCGCCGGCGCCCAGTGGCTGCTCGCCCACCCCGAGGCGACCAACTCCGAGGCGCTCGAGGCGCTCCTCGGGATCATCAAGGGCCCGGACTTCCCCGGCGCGGCGACGATCCTCGGCCGCAGCGGCATCGAGGACGCCTACCGCACCGGACGCGGCTCGATCACCCAGCGCGCCGTCGTCGAGGTCGAGGAGATCCAGGGCCGCACCTGCCTCGTCGTCACCGAGCTGCCCTACATGGTCAACCCGGACACGCTGGCTGCGAAGATCGCCTCCTACGCCAAGGACGGCAAGGTCGCCGGGATCGCCGACATGCGCGACGAGTCCTCCGGCCGCACCGGCCAGCGCCTCGTCATCGTGCTCAAGCGCGACGCGGTGGCCAAGGTCGTCCTCAACAACCTCTACAAGCACACGCAGCTGCAGGACAACTTCTCCGCGAACATGCTCGCGCTCGTCGACAACGTGCCGCGCACGCTCAGCCTCGACGCGTTCCTGCGCCTGTGGGTCAAGCACCAGATCGACGTCATCGTGCGCCGCACCCGCTACCGCCTGCGTAAGGCCGAGGAGCGCGCCCACATCCTGCGCGGCTACCTCAAGGCCCTCAACGCCCTCGACGAGGTCATCGCACTCATCCGCCGCTCGCCGTCCTCGGACGAGGCGCGCACCGGGCTGATGGAGCTGCTCGACGTCGACGAGATCCAGGCGAACGCGATCCTCGACCTCCAGCTCCGCCGGCTCGCCGCGCTCGAGCGCCTCAAGATCGAGGAGGAGGCGACGAAGATCGAGCAGCAGATCAAGGAGTACAACCACATCCTCGAGACACCCGCGAAGCAGCGCGAGATCGTCTCCACCGAGCTCGACGAGATCGTCGAGCGCTACGGCGACGACCGCCGCACCCGGATCCTCGCCGGGTTCGACGGCGACGTGTCGATGGAGGACCTCATCCCCGAGGAGGAGGTCGTCGTCACGATCACCCGCGGGGGGTACGCCAAGCGCACCCAGTCCGCGCTGTACCGCGCCCAGCACCGCGGGGGCAAGGGGATCACCGGCGCCCGGCTGCGCGGGGACGACGTCGTCGACCACTTCTTCGTCACCTCGACCCACAACTGGCTGCTGTTCTTCACGAACACCGGCCGGGTCTACCGGGCCAAGGCCTACGAGCTGCCCGAGGGCTCGCGCGACGCCAAGGGCCAGCACGTGGCGAACCTGCTCGCCCTGCAGCCCGGGGAGACGATCGCCCAGGTGCTCTCGATCCGCGACTACGAGGAGCAGGACTACCTCGTCCTCGCCACCCGCAGCGGCCTGGTGAAGAAGACCCGGCTCGCGGAGTACGACTCGAACCGGACCGGCGGCGTCATCGCCGTCAACCTCCGGGAGATGGCCGACGGCACCCCGGACGAGCTCGTGTCCGCCCGGCTCGTCAGCGCCGAGGACCACCTGCTGCTCGTGTCCCGCAAGGGCATGTCGATCCGCTTCAAGGCCGACGACGCGACGATCCGCGCCACCGGGCGCGCCACCTCGGGCGTCACCGGCATGAAGTTCAAGGGTGACGACACCCTGCTCACCATGGACGTCATGACGCAGGACACCTACGTCTTCGTCGTCACGGAGGCCGGCTTCGCCAAGCGCACCCCGATCGACGAATACCGGATCCAGGGGCGCGGCGGCTACGGCATCAAGGTCGCGAAGATCACCGAGCAGCGCGGCGACCTCGTCGGCGGGCTCATCGTCGCCGACGGCGAGGAGGTGCTCGTCGTGATGGAGCGCGGGAAGGTCGTGCGGTCCTCGATCGACGAGGTGCCCGCCAAGGGCCGCAACACCATGGGCGTGGTATTTGCCAAGCCTGGCAAGAACGACCGTATTATTGCCGTAACCCGCGGCCCGGAGCAGGCCGTGGAGGACGAAGCCCAGACGCCGGTCGACGAGGCAACCGTGGAAGCGGCTGTGGATGCGCTCGATCCGAGCGATCCGGCATCGACCGCGAGCGAAAGTGAAGACCAGCAGTGAGCGACAACGATCAGAAGCCCGGCAAGGTCATCCGCACCTCCTCCGGCTCGACCCGGCTGTCCGCCGGGGGGTCCGCGAAGGGCGCCGGCGCGAGCGGCGGGGCCCCCGTCGGCTCCGGTCCCGCGGGTGCCCAGGGCGCCTCGGGCCCGGCGACCCGCGTCGATGCGCCGGCCGTGCCGAGCGACCGTGGCCCCTCGGGCGCTCCTGCCGGCACTGCACCCGCCCGGCAGACCGTGTCCGCTCCGACGGGGTCCGCGCCCACGGGCTCCGCTCCGACCGGCTCGGCTCCGACCGGGTCTGCTCCCACTGGGTCTGCTCCCACTGCGGTGAAGACCGATGGGTCGGCGCGCACCTCCGGCACCACCCGCTCGCCCCTGTCCGCCGGGGCCGACGACGACGGCGACTCCCCGGTCCGCGCCTCCTCCGGGGGCGTGAAGATGGGCGGGAAGTCCAAGCGCAAGGGTCCGCGCACGGTGCGGCTCACCGTCGCGAAGCTCGACCCGTGGTCGGTCATGAAGATGGCCTTCCTGCTCTCCGTGGCGATCGGCATCGCGACCGTCGTCGCCGCGCTCGTGCTGTGGCTCGTGCTCCAGGCCACCGGCACCATCCAGGGGCTGCAGACGACGCTCGCGGAGATCGCCGGCACCGAGGGCGCCGACCAGCTGCTCGGCCTGTTCAGCCTGGGTCGCGTGCTGTCGTTCTCCGTCATCCTCGCGCTCGTCAACGTCGTCCTCATGACGGCGCTGTCGACGCTGTTCGCGTTCCTCTACAACATCGGCTCGTCGATCGTCGGCGGCTTCCACCTCACCCTCACCGACGACTGATCGCGGCGCGGCCGGCTGCCGGACTGGCCGACTGCCGGACCGCCCGGCGGACCCGCTCGACCCCTCCCTCAAGCTTCAATATCCTGCGGTTCCTGAGAACGGAACCGCAGGATATTGACGTCTGGGCAGGGTGCGGCAGCGGGCTCGACGGAGACGCATCGCTCTCCAGGCAATCCCGTGTGGCCGGGGCGGTTCCGCAGGCAGTCCAGTGGCGCCCAGGCGGTTCCGCAGTCATTACAGTGCGCTTTCGAGGGCCGAACCGCACTCGATCGATCCTTGAGCCGCGCTTGCCCGCCACTCGCGGAGAGTGGGGCTTTCGGTCGAGGGTGGTGGCATCGATGCCACCACACACGGTCGAAAGCCCCACAGTTCCGGTTGGCTGCCACGGCTGCCGGCGAGAAGAGCGCGATGGCCGGGGTAGTCGAGGCGAGCGAGATGCGGAGCGACCGGCGGCAGCCGGGATTTGGCACCCGGTCGACTTGTGGCTATAGTTGATTTTCGGTTCATCCCGATTCGGGCCTATAGCTCAGGCGGTTAGAGCGCTTCGCTGATAACGAAGAGGTCAGAGGTTCAAGTCCTCTTAGGCCCACGGAACCACGACCGGACGGAGACGTTGTGAAGAAGTGGTTGACCCTGACGGGAGTGCTGTCCGCGGCAGCCGGAGTTCTCCTCGGATTCCGTAGCAGACGGCAGCGCACTCATCAGACCTGGTCCCAGTACACCGATCACGTGTGACGGACCGCGGGGGTATGGCGCAATTGGTAGCGCACCTGCTTTGCAAGCAGGGGGTTAGGGGTTCGAGTCCCCTTACCTCCACAGAACGGACCGGCCTCTGATTCGCAGACATGCGATCAGGGGCCGTCGTCGTCCCCGCTCCTCGCAGGCACGAGCCCCGGAGACTCCAGG
The DNA here is from genome assembly GCF_040656435.1 of Brevibacterium sp. NPDC049920. Taxonomy (NCBI): domain Bacteria; kingdom Bacillati; phylum Actinomycetota; class Actinomycetes; order Micrococcales; family Brevibacteriaceae; genus Brevibacterium; species Brevibacterium sp. NPDC049920. Next base: position 51,431 of record NZ_JBFAMF010000004.1, on the reverse strand, counting down.
ACGACCGCCGGAGACACAGCGGAACGTCGCCTCACTCCCGCCATCCGCCGACTATCCTGGACCCATGCGCACCCCAGACTCCTCTCCTACCGCCGAGTACGACCGTGCTTACGAAGCGGTGCGCACCGCCTTTCGCCATTCCATCCGGCTCGTCCACCGACCCACGGTGACCGGGCTGGAGAACGTGCCGCGCTCGGGGCCGGTGATCATCGCGAGCAACCACCGCTCGTTCGTCGACTCGGTATACCTCTCCGCGCTCGCACCTCGGCAGGTGAGCTTCATGGCCAAGGAGGAGTACTTCACCGGCACCGGCCCCAAGGGCTTCGCCTCCCGCACCTTCTTCGAGGCCGTGGGCAGCTTCCCCGTCAAGCGCGGCTCGACCGCCGACGCCGTCAAGGCTCTCGAGGAGGGCGAGGAGATCCTCCGCCAGGGCCGGATCTTCGGCATCTACCCCGAGGGGACCCGCACCCGCACCGGTGCGATCGGCACCGGCAAGACCGGGGCCGCCGAGCTCGCGATCCGCACCGGGGCCACCATCGTGCCCGTCGGCATCATGGGCACCGAGCGCGTCATGCCCGTCGACAAGAAGTTCCCGCGCCCGGTGACCTTCACCATGCGCTTCGGAAAGCCGATCCCGGCACCGGAGCGACGGCAGCCGGCCGGCCCGCAGCGCCGTGCGCTCACCGAGGAGATCATGACCGCGATCGCCGGTCTCATCGACGACGTGTGACCCCATCGGCAACCCCGCCGAGGCGCCGGCCGGCCTCAGTGCCCGCCCACCTCGATGAGGAGCACCCCGCCGATGATGAGGACGACGCCGAGCCCCATGACCCAGGTGAAGGGTTCGGCGAAGAGCACCCGTCCGAGCACTGCGGTGAGCGCCACCCCCGCGGCCGCCCAGATCCCGTACGCCACCCCGAGCGCCATCCCCTGGGCGAGGGCGAGGGCGAGCATGCCGAACGCGAGGACATAGCCGGCGCCGACCGCCGCGAACCAGGCCCGCCGGCCCACCGCGGCCATGCGCAGCGCGAGCGTCCCGCCCACCTCGCAGACGATGGCGCCGATGAGGAACAGCCAGGCCATCAGCGGTCAGCCTCTTCGGCCGGGCCGGTGTCCGGTGCGCGCCCTGCCGGGGCGGCGGGCGCCTCGGCCCCGGTACCGTGATCCTGCGCACCGGTCGGCCCCGTGCGCGAACCGAGCTCGACGCACAGGACCCCGGTGATGACGAGCGCGATCCCCACCCCCATGAGGGGAGTGAGCGGCTCGCCGTAGACCGCCATCGACAGGACGGCGGTGAGCGCCACCCCCGCTGCGGCCCAAATCCCATACGCCACCCCAAGGCCCATGCCGGTGCGCAGCACCGCGGTGAGCAGGGCGAACGCGCCGAGGTACCCGAACACCACGACCGCATACAGTGCCGGGGCTTCGAGCGCGCCCTTGAGCGACAGGGTGGCCGTGACCTCCGCGGCGATCGCGCAGCCGAGCAGCGCCCAGCCGCGGGCGGCCATGGATATCATGTGTGGTCTCCTGGACAGGAGCCCCGCCCCGACTCAGCGGCCGCGATTGAGGCGGGCGATCGATGCGGACAGAGCGACGGCGAGCCCGGTCCATGCCGCGTACGGGGCCAGGACGACACCGCGCTGCGGGGCCGAACGTGCAGCCCGGCGCACGAGGTCGGCCGAGCTCAGCGCAAGAGCAGCGGCCTCGATCGTGGAGAGGACCGGCTTCTTCCCCCGGAAGAACAGCCCCGTCCAGCCCGCGTTGAGCACGAGATTCGTTCCGAGCGCGATCGCGGAGTTCCGCACCGCCTTCCGGTTCCCGGCCTCGAGGTCGTCGGCTGTGACGAGGGCCGAGATCACAGCGAGGTCGGCGTAGAGCAGCGTCCACACGATCGGGAACGCGGCCGCGGGAGGCTGCCACGCCGGCTTCCGCAGGGAGCGGTACCAGCGGTTGCTCGGATCGGTGAGGATCGTGCCCACGGCCGCACATGCACCGACGGCCGCCGCCGAGCTCAGGAGCACCCGGCGCCAGCGGCGCGTGTCGAGACCCTCGCCGTGCTCTCCGTCCGCGACCGCGGTGCGGACCGCTTCCTCGAAGGTCTGGTTGCCGCCCGGCGGGCGACCGACGAGGTCCTCGAGATCGCGCTCCCCGAGCACGGTGTCGTTGAGGAGGCTGCCGATAAGCGGTTCCGCGAGACCTGCATTCACAGGGGTGACGAGGCCGATCCACTGGGAGGCGAGGCTCGGGGTGGTGACCGGTGCGGTGAGGACGCGCCGTTTCGGCAGATCGACGGCCGCGGCGTACCGCTGCATCATCTCCGCGTAGCTCAGGGTGTCGGGCCCGCCGATGTCGAAGCTGCGGTCGACCTCTGCGGGCAGGTCCGCGGCACCGACGAGGTAATGCACGGCATCGCGCACGCTGATCGGCGTGATCCGGTTTTCGACCCACTGCGGTGCGACGGCTCCGGGCAACCGCTCGGACAGGTGACGCAGCATCTGGAAGGATGCGGACCCTGCACCGAGCACCACGCCGGCCTGGAGCGCGGCGGTCGGCACGGCGGAGTCGAGGAGGACATCCCCGACCGTCACGCGGGAGGCGAGGTGCTCCGACAGCTCCTCACCCTCCGGGTGGAGACCGCCGAGGTACACGATCCGGCCCACCCGCTGCTGCTCGGCCGCGCGGGCGAAAGTGCGGGCCATCTCCCGCTCGTGCTCCGCGAACCCCTTGCCAGTGCCCATTGAGTGCACGAGGTACCAGGCGACATCGATGCCGGTGAGTGCTGCGGCGAGATCCTCGCCGGAGTCGGCGTCGCCGACGTGCACCTCGACCTCACCCGATCCGGCGGCCTGTCCCTCCGGGACGACCCGGCCCGCCCACGGCATGGTGAGCGCCTTGTCCCTCGAACGCGACAGGGTCCGCACCGTCCACCCCCGCTCGAGCAGCTCGGTGGTGACCTGGCTCCCGATGTACCCGGTGGCGCCGGTGACGAGTGCGCGCCGCGCCTGCCCGGTCTCTGGTGCGGCGGGCAGTGTCGGTGCGTTGTCTGCGGTCATGGGTGACTCCCTTCATCCGCCGTCAGCCTATATCCGCAACCTCAAGGCTCCTTGAGACTCGCAGAGGCCGCGCACGCGGCGATGGTCGATCAGTCGTAGATGAGCGGGACGAGGGAGCACCCGCCGTGCTCGGTGATCTCGATGCTCCCGTCGTCCGACTCCCGCACCCGCAGGGTCGGCGCGGCAACCGGGATGACCATGATCCCGCTGGGAGCCAGCTGCGCGATGAGTGCCTCGGGCCGGTCCCGGGCACCGGCGGACACGAGGATCCGGTCGAACGGCGCCTCTTCCGGAATCCCGATTCGTTCCGGGTCCGCCTGCCGCACCTCGGCCCAGGGCATCCCGAGCCCGGCGAGCACTTCGGCCGAGGCGTCCCGCAGCTCGGGCACGAGCTCGCACCCGAGGACCCGGCCGGAGGGGGTGTCGTCATGCGCCCTCCCGAGGGGCTGTTGCGGGCTGGTGCTGCGTGCCACCATGGTAGCCACCGCGATCCGCTCACACAGCCCCCCCGAGGAGGCCGCCATGCCGAAGACGAACCAGGACGGGCACGCGAAGAAGTCCGAGATCCCGTCCACCCTCGAACGCTCGGATCAGTTGGCCCAGGACACCTTCGCCGAGGCCTATGACGCCGCCGCGGAGCAGTACGACAGCGGATCCCGCGCCGCACGCACCGCCTGGGCCGCCGTCAAGCACACGCACGAGAAGGTCGGTGACCACTGGGAGCCCAAGGACGAGGCCGGGCCGTCCGACGAGCGCGTCGAGCGCGGCGGCCCCGGCACCGCGGGTGCCGCCGGCGGGGTCGACGCGAACGCGTCCAAGGAGCACCTCTACGGGCTCGCGCAGCGGCTCGACATCCCGGGCCGCTCGGAGATGACGAAGGACGAGCTCGACGAGGCCCTGCAGAAGGCCAACGACCGGGAGACCGCGGAGTCGCGCGAGGAGTGAGCCGGCCGAGCGGCCGCAGCACCGGTGGCCGCCCGTGCGGCGGTGCCGCCGGAACCGCCCCCGTGCTGCCCGCTACACCCCGAGGATCGCCCGGGCGACGAGGAAGTAGAGGACCAGCCCGCTCGCGTCGACGAGCGTGGTGATGAACGGCGCGCTCACCACCGCTGGGTCGATCCCGACCTTGGTGGCGAGCAGCGGCACCACCGCGCCGGCGGTCGCGGCGAGCACGCAGATCCCGACGAGCGAGATCGCGAGCACGAGCGCCACCTCGAACCCGGCGAACAGGGTGACCGGGACGAGGGTGCACAGGCCGAGGGCGGCGCCGAGCAGCAGGCCGGTGCGCAGCTCGGTGAAGGCGACCCGGAAGAAGTCGGAGAAGGTGATGTCGTGCGTCGACAGCGCCCGCACCACCGTCGTCACTGCCTGGGCGCCGGTGTTGCCGCCGGTGCCGATGAGCAGCGGGATGAAGAGGGAGAGCACGACCATGCTCTGCAGCGACTCCTCGAAGGCATCGAGCACCCCGACGGTGAGCGAGGCGGCGACGAGGAGGACGAGCAGCCACACGATCCGCTTCGAGGCGAGCCGGATCACCGAGGTCGCGAGGTACGGGCGGCGCAGCGGTGCGGAACCGCCGGCGAGCGCGGCGTCCTCGTCGGACTCGAGGTGGAGGACGGCACGGGCGTCGGGTTCGGTGAGCATGCCGACGAGGCGGCCCTCCGCATCGACCACCGGGACGAGGTCCGCCGAGGAGTGCATCACCGCGTTCGCGGCGTCCTCCTGGTCGTCGTGCGTGTGGACGCAGATGTCATCGAGCGTGAGCTCGCCCAAGCGTGCGTCGGGGTCGGCCGCGACGATCGAGGACAGCGGGATCATCCCGAGGTAGCGGCGGGTGGCGTCGACGACGGGGGCATCGGTAATGCGCGCGCCGCCCGCGGCACGGTCGCGCAGGGTGTCGAGCGCCTCGGCGGCCGTCGCATCGGCACGGAGGATGAGGTCGAGCGGGCTCATCCGGCGCCCGGCGGACTCCTTCGGGAAGCCGAGCAGCCGCATGGTGTCCGCACGGTGCGCCTCGGGCAGCTCCTGGAGGATCCGGTTCGCGACCCCGGCGGGCATCTCGTCGAGGATCGCGGTGCGGTCGTCGGGGGCGAGCTCGGAGAACACCTCGCGCACGGGGCCGTCGGAGAGGTCGGCGACGAGCTCGGAGCCGATGCCCGGGCCCAGACGGTCGAACACCCGGGCCGCCCGGTCCTTGGGCAGCAGCCGGAACACGACCGCGCGGCGGGTCCGGTCCATCCGGATGAGGTCGGTCACGAGCGTGGCGTCGGGGATCTCCGGCAGCCGCTCGGAGATCGTGTGGAGCGGGAGCCGGCCGATCGGTGTCGTCTCCATGGGGTCCTCCGGTTCGGTGGCGGCACGGTCCCTCGATTGTCCCGCACGGGGGTCGAGAACGCGGCCCGCGGGGTGGTGCGAGGTGATGCGACCCTGCTGGTGGCGGCTCGGGACGGGCGGGTGTCCACCAACGGCAACCCGCACGATGCCTGCTGTTAGTATTCAAGTCACCCGTACCAGATTGGCTCGAAGGCTGAGCCACCCACCCCCTCGATACCCCTCGAAAGTGAGCACCGGCGCTGTGACTCGCCTCCCCGCATCATTGTCCCGTGCCCTGACGGGCGCGCTCGCCGCTGCTCTCGTGCTGCCCGGAGCCGTCGTCGGCCTGCCTGTTCAGGCGCTCACCCCGGGACCGAGCGCGCAGCCCGAGCCCTCCGCGGAGGGCACCGATCCGACCGCACCACCGACCGGCGACGAGCCGGGCGGCCGGGACGAGCCGGGCGGGAACGATCCCGACGGGGACGAACCGGGCGGGGACGAGGGCGCCGAGAAGTCCGAAGTCAGGGTCGCCGAGTTCCCCGAGGACGCGCGGTTCGTCCTCAACGACGGGAAGTACCGCAGCTCCATCCTCACCCTCCGCAATGGGGACGATGAGGCCCAGGGCCCGGTGTTCAGGATCCCCTCCGACGATTCCGGGACTCCCGAACCCGAGGAGCCCGGTGACGATCCCTCGGACCCCGAGGACGATCCCCGGATCCCCGATGACGTCATCGCCTACAGCGCCGCCGACCTCGGAGTGGACTTCGCCCACGACGGCTCCGCCGCGGCCGGCCTCGATCAGCCCTACACCTTCGCCGTGACGGCGATCTCCGGGGGTCGGCTCACGATCACCGGCAGCGACGAGCGGATCAACGGCGGGGCGGACACGACGCTCGTCGACGTCGGTCCGGAGGACACTGACGAACGGTGGGCATTCGACGTCGATCATGCCTTCTCCACCACGTGGAATCTCGAGCCGGATCGGGGGATCGGCGGCGAGGTTCCCGAGGGGCCCGGCACCGACGACCCCGAGACGGACCCGGACGACCCGGGCACCGAGGATCCCGGCAACGAGGAGCCGGACCCCGGAGACGAGGAGCCGCCGTCCGAGGTGATCCCGCCTCTGGACGACGAGACCGCGCCGATCATGTGCGTGGCGCTCGAATCCCGCTCGACCGATGAGCACGGGGGGACCCTGCCGACCGGGGAGACCGCACGGACAGTGCTGACCTTCGCATTCGGCGAGGGACCCGTGACGGAGACCTGCGCGAATGATCCGGCGAGCTGGCCCGGCGGGGCGACCGCCTCGACCGGGGAACCCGCGTTCTTCCCCGGAGACGCCTCGGTCGACGTCGACTGGACCGAGGACCGCTCCGGAGACTTCCACCCCGGTCCCGGGCTCGACCTCTCGGGCCCCGCAGAGGGCGTCTGGGCCGGCATCCGATTCGAGCTGTACAAGGCTCCTGAGAACGGCGCGGTGACCTACCGCAACTCCTCTCTCGGGGGCCCTGGGCCCGAGGACGAGCCGTGGTTCCACGCGAACGGCTACACCGAACGCCGATTCACCGCTGCCCATCCCTCGGGACAGAACTACCGCGCCCTGCCCTCGCGTGATGCCCACGCGTCCTGGCAGTTCACCGAATCCGGCACCTATTGCGTGGCGGCAGGTGTCCGGGCCTATGACGAGGACGACGCGGATGCAGGACCGCTCGAGGTCACCCCGGAGATCCTCCGCTTCACCGTCGGAGACGACGCCGATACGAGCGTCGACTGCGAGGACGGTGCCCCCGAGACCATCGAGATCCCCGCTCCGGGGGACGGCGAAGGGCCCACCGACGGGATCGCGCCCCCGGGGGACAACGCCAACGGCAAGATCCCCGCGCGTGGGATGGAACCGCCCGCCGGCCCGGGCGAGGGCGGGATCCGTGCCCGCGACGGCGCCGGAGACGGCGGGATGCGAGCTCCGGGAGACGGAGGAGGCCCGGGCGCCTCGGCGACCCCGTCCCCGACTCCGAGCACACCGGCGACGCGGATCCAGCAGGCACCGCCGCTGATCCAGCAGTGCCCGGTCGAGGCCACCGGCACCCAGCAGGTGCGCAGCGGCCGGATCGACATCCGGGCTGCGAGCACCGACGACGGACTCACCGGCGGCTTCACCGACCTGCGCGGGGCGGAGCCGCGCACCCTCGACTCCGCGGTCTCCGTCGTCATCCCCTCGACCTCCTCGCGCTCGCTCGGTTTCGAGACCGGCGAGCTCGGACCGGCAGGGACGACGATCTGGTCCACCGCGCTCGGCGTGGGAACCTCGGTGCCGCGGATCGGCTGGGACTTCCGGGAGCTCGCTCCCGATGAAGCCGGGGGCACCGTCACCCTTTCCGTCGGGCGGGTCGAGGGGCCTGGCGACTTCGCGATCCTCGACGGCGGCGCCGGCAACATCCTCGCCGACGCATCGACCCCGCTCACGGCGGAGACCGGCCAGCAGGGCACCGCCGCCTTCGCCTTCAACCGGCCCGGCGACTACACGGTGACCTTCGACATCGCCGCAGAGTCCGAGGACGGGGAGAGCCTGGGCGAGACGAGCGTGAAGATGGACTTCGTCGTCGCGGACACGAACTCCGTCGTCGGCAGCTCGCCGCTCATCCGCGCCCTCGTCACCGAATGCGCCGGGATGAACCTCCACGGCCAGTTCGCCGGATTCTCCGATTCCGGACCGAATGCACAGACCGCACCCGAGGCCACCGATCCCCAGTCGGAGGACGTGCTCGGGGACCAGTGGTGGCTCGTCGCGGGAATCGGGTTCGGTCTCGCCTGCCTGCTCGCCATCGCGGTCCTCGTGGTGCTCATGCGCGAAGGGAGGCGGTGAGCGATGACCCGGGCGACCAAGATCTTCATCGCCGTGGCCAGCGTGCTCGCGCTCGTCCTCGGGATCGGCTCCGCCGCTCTCATGCTCCGGCTCGCCTCACAGCCCGGCGTGGCCTCGGAGCCCGGGGACAGCCCGGCTTCGCCGCCACCGATCGCTCAAGCGCCGCCGGCACCGTCCGCGGGACCTATCGGGCCCACGGAACCGGCGGACAGCATGGACGCGAGTTCGGTGGACTCTGCGTGGCTCGCATCCACCGCGCAGAGCACCGGGATCCCCGAGCGCGTGCTGCAGGCGTACGTCGCCGCCGGGGTATGGGCGGAGAAGAACCGCAACGGGTGCCGCCTGGGGTGGAACACCATCGCCGCGATCGGCTCCGTCGAGACGAACCACGGGCGCTACGAGGGGTCGAGCGTGCAACCCGACGGGACCCTCGACACCCCGATCATCGGCGCGCAGCTCAATGGCATGGGTGTCGCACAGATCGACGACACCGACGAGGGACGCCTCGACGGCGACGACGAATACGATCGGGCCGTCGGGCCGATGCAATTCATCCCCGACAGCTGGAACCGTCACGGACTCGACGCCAACGGCGACGGGGTCAAGGACCCGAACAATATCGACGACGCGGCGATGACGACTGCGTCCTACCTGTGTGTGGCCGGCGACATGGGGACTGCACCCGGCTGGGAGCGTTCCGTCCTCAGCTACAACAACTCGCTCGACTACGTCTCCAAGGTCTACAACGCCGCGGTGCTCTACGCGCGCTCGGTCGATCCCGGCGCACCCGCCCCGCCCGCCCAGACGGTCCCGGTGGCGACGCCGCCGGCGCCCGGGCGCATCCCGGGACAGTGAATAGCGGATGCCCCGCGGTCGTCGACCGCGGGGCATCCGCTCAACTGCTCCTCAGGTCCTCAGGCCCTCAGGCCCTCAGGGGCGCCTGCGCCCGGTGGAGGCCTCAGTGCTTCGGGGCGTCGGAATCCGTGTCCGAGCCGACCGTGTCCGCGTCCGCGGAATCCGGGTCGGCGGTGACGTCGGTGCTCGCCTCGGCCTTGGCGGCCGGAACGGGGGCCTCGGTCACCGTCGGGGTGACGGCGGTCTGCTGCGAGGCCGGGACCGAGCCCACGGGGCGGGCGTCGGCCGGACGGTTGGCCGGCAGCGGGGTCGACCACGGGTCCTCGACCGGCTGCGCCTTCTTCCACACGTAGTACGCGATACCGGCGAGGCCGCCGATCGCGAGGATCCACACGAGCGCGGAGCCGAAGCCGCCGGACTTCTTGGCCTGCGTGCTCTTGGTGATGTCCTTGCTCGCGCGGGCCAGGGCCTTGCGGGCCTTCTTCACGGCCTTCTTGTCGCCGGTCACGCGGACGGCGAGGTCGTCGACGAACTTGGGCGTCTGCGCGGTGGCGAGCAGGCCGGCCGCGCTCGCGGCCACGGCCCCGGCGCGCTCGGTGGCCTGCGGGGCGATCTCGTCGGTGAACCGGTGGCGGGCGTCGTCGAAGCGCGCCTGGCCTTCGGCGGAGAGGTGGTCGAACTGCGAGCGGCCCTGCTTGCCGAGCTCCTCGAGCCGGGGGCGCAGCTGGTCGTTGAGGCGATCCACGCGCGGGCGCACCTGCGAGGCCGCGTCCTGGAGCTTGACCGAGGCGTCGCGCAGGCGGGGCGCGGCGGCGTCGATCGCGTTGGCCGAGCCCTGGCGCACCACATCGCTCACCGCGTGCACGACGTCGGCGACTTCGTCCTTGATGGTCTTGGGCTGGGTCTTGCGCTTGAACATCTCACCCTCCGATACGGCGGAGCCGTTGGTTGATCCGAACGGTGCTGCCGTCTGCGCGCTGACCGCGCGCAGGGTCCGGCAGTGCTCACCGTGTGTCGTCCCCTCCATTCTAGGGCCTCGCCCGGAACCGGCGACGCCGGGCCGTCCCGATTTGCCTGGGCATTCGCACAGGATCGGGTCCGAGGTGCGTGCGGGGACCCGGATCCGGGAGCGGCCCCCGGCCCCCGTCGTGGAACAATGGGGGCATGACGATTGCAACGCAGCAGGCGATCCTGCACACCAACAAGGGCGACGTGACTCTCAACCTCTTCGGCAACCACACGCCGAAGACCGTCGCGAACTTCACCGAGCTCGCCACCGGCGCCCGCGAGTTCGAGGACCCCAAGACCGGCGACAAGGTCTCCCGTCCGTTCTTCGACGGCCTCGGCTTCCACCGGATCATCCCCCAGTTCATGATCCAGGGCGGCTGCCCGCTCGGCACCGGCACCGGCGGCCCGGGCTACACCTTCGACGACGAGATCCACCCCGAGCTCCAGTTCGACCGCCCCTACCTCCTCGCCATGGCGAACGCCGGCAAGCGCATGGGCAAGGGCACCAACGGCTCGCAGTTCTTCATCTCGACCGTGCCCACCCCGTGGCTCAACGGCAACCACACGATCTTCGGCGAGGTCGCCGACGACGCCTCCAAGCAGGTCGTCGACGCGATCGAGGGCGTGCAGGTGGGCCCGGGCGACCGCCCCGTCGAGCCCGTCGTCATCGAATCCGTCGAGGTCCTCCCCGCGTCCTGACCGCCCGGCCGCCCGCGGCATGCGTCGCGGGCGCCCCAGCGTCACCGATCCGATGGCGGACGAACCCAGCACCCCGGAGACCCCGGACAGCACGCCGGCAGGCGAGCCGTCCGGGGTCCCGTCGTCCCCCCGGGTCCCGAACTCCCCGGGCCTCCCCGCCCCCGCCGAGGCGCCCGCCGGCTCCGGGCACCCGGCCGCCGGTCCGCGCGCCCACGTCACGCATGTGCTCATGGGTCTCATCGGCGCGGTCTTCCTCCTCCAGTACATCCCTCCGCTCGGGCTGCTCGAGCGGTTCGGCTTCATGCCGGCGCTCGCCGCCGAGCAGCCGTGGCGGATGCTCACCCACGCCTTCATCCACTCCCAGCCCTCGCCGCTGCACGTCGGCTTCAACCTGCTCGCGCTGTTCTTCTTCGGCAGCTTCCTCGAACGGGCGATCGGGCACGTGCGCTTCGCCGTGCTCTACGTCCTCGGCGCGCTCGGCGGGGCGGTGTGCGTGCTCGTGCTCGCCGACCCGACGAGCCCGGCATCGTGGTTCGCCCTCCACGTGGGCGCCTCGGGGGCGGTGTTCGCGCTCGTCGGCGCCCTCCTCACCCCCACCCGGGAGCTCGACCGGAACCTCGGCGGGGTGCTCGCGCTCGTCGCGCTCAACGCCGCGATCCCGCTCGTCGAGCCGAACATCTCATGGGAGTCGCACCTCGGTGGGCTCATCACCGGCTTCCTGCTCGGCTGCGCCGCCCTGCTCCCGCCGCCGCGCCGCCGCCCGCTCGTGTTCGGGGTCGCGGCGCTCCTCATGGTCGCGGTGCTCGCCGGGCTCACCGTGCTCAAGCTCCTCGCCGTGGCGTCGCTGCCGCCGGCGCTGTCGACGTTCTGAGGGTCACCGGCGGGCCGCCGGGTCGGGCTGTCGGTGCGCCGCCGAGTCGGGCGATCGGCGCGCTGCCCCGGGCACCCGGGGTCTCGCCGCCGGCGGGAGGCGTCAGGTGTGCTCGCTCGCCATCGGGTCGGCCGGGCCGAGGAGGCGGGCGGCGAGGCGGAGGAACAGCTGGGTGACGGGCCCGATCCCGAAGGCGTAGAGCACCGAGCCGACGAAGAACACGCCGCCGAGCAGCCAGCCGACGGCGATGACGACGACCTCGATGCAGGAGCGGACCACCGTGACCGAAGCACCGGTGCGCTGCACGAGACCGGTCATGAGACCGTCGCGGGGGCCGGGACCGAAGTTCGGGATGATGTAGAGCACCGTGGCCAGCCCGTTGAGCACGATGCCGGCGCACATGAGCAGGATCTGCGCCCACAGCACCTGCGGGCGGTCGACGACGAGCAGCGTGAGGTCGATGAACACGCCGACGAGCAGGGCGTTGGAGATCGTGCCGAGGCCGGGGCGCTGGCGCAGCGGGATCCAGGTGAGGAGCACGAGGATCGACACGATGATGCCGACGACGCCGATGGTCAGCGGCACGTGGAGCGAGATGCCCTGGTGGAGGACGTCCCAGGGCATGTTGCCCAGGCCGGCGGCGATCATCAGGCCGCCGGAGAAGCCGTAGAGTGCGAGGCCCCCGAACAGTGCGAGCAGTCGGACCGGCAGCGGATGCTGAGCGAGCAGCCGGAAGCCGGAGCTCATCGCCAGCGGGTCGACATGATGAGTCCGGCGACGAGGATCGCGAAGCCGGCGACGAGGTTCCAGTTGCCCCAGGCCTCGACGGGCCAGCTGCCGCCGGTGATGTAGAACACGACGAGCCAGGCGAGCCCGAGCAGCAGGATGCCGACCATGACCGGCGCGAACCAGCGCGGGTTCGGCTTGATCGTCTGGCTCGTCCCGCTCGAGGTGTAGGTCGAGGTCTTGCGGGTCGTCGAGCGCTTGGCCGGGTTGCCCGAGCGCGAGGTGCGCTTGGGGGAGTCCTCGCCGGTCTTCTTCCCGGCCTTCTTCGCCTCGGCATCCGCCTTCGAGGTCTTCGCGGCGGAGGCGGCGGACTTCTTCGTGCCGGCGGCGCCCGCGGCCGCGGATGTGCGGGATATCCTCTTCCCGGCGGTCTTCCGGCCGGCCGACTTCGCCGCGGCAGCGTCGTCGGTCTGCTCCGCGGACTTCCCGGTCGACTTCGTCCCGGTCGAATTCGCGGTGGCCGACTTCGCCGTGGACGCGGTCTTCCCGGTCTTCGCGGTGCTCTTCCCTGCCGACGCGGTCTTCCCCGCCTTCGCCGCGGACTTCCCTGCGGACTTCGCGCCGGCCGCCGTCGACCCGGTCGCGGCATCGTCCGTGTCGGCATCATCCGCGTCGGTGCCAGCAGTGTCGGAGTCCGCAGCGTCGGCCTCGGAGTCCGTGCCATCGGCGTCGAGATCGTCCGCGGCGGGCTCGTCGGCGAGGTCCGCGTCCGCGGTCACCACGACGACGTCGTCCTCGGTCACCTCGGCCCCGGCGGCATCCGTCGACTCCGCAGTCGCCTCGGACTCGGTGAGCTCGGACTCGGTGAGCTCGGTGTCGGTGCTCTCCGGCTCGGTCGCCGCGGGTCGCTTCGCAGAGTCCGCCGCGGAATTCCGCGAGGTCCGGTGAGCTTTGCTGGCACGGCTCGGCTTGGCCACGTTACTCCTCTGTCGGGCGGCGGACCCCGCGCACGCGCGTGCGACTTGGGGACCCCCGGCACCGGTCGGTACATTGGTTCCTCAGGGCAATCATGCAAAGTGTACTCGTCCGCGCCGTTCGCGCGCATATCCCGAAAGTTCACCGATGACCACGCTGGCCGCGCGCACCGCCGTCTTCGTCGTGCTCGTGCTGTGCGGACTCCTCATGACGACGTCGGCCCGGGTGGCCGACGGCACCCAGCTGCGCAACGAGACCTCCTCCCTGTCCGACATCGTCGCGCAGCGCTCGCAGAGCAACGAGGAGCTCCAGCAGCTCATCAGCGAGCGGCGAGCCTCGATCGAGGAGCTCGAGAAGAGCGCCGCGGGCGGGGACAGCGGGGTGGAGGAGGCCCAGAGCGCTGCCGAGGGCCTCGCCGTCGCCGCGTCGACAGCGGCGACCACCGGCCCCGGGCTCTCCGTCACGCTCGACGACGCGCCCCCGGAGTCCGCGGGCATCGACGGCGCCACCGCCAACGACCTCATCATCCATCAGCAGGACCTCGAGGGCGTGATCAATGCGCTGTGGGCCGGCGGCGCGCAGGGGATCTCCGTGCAGGGCCAGCGCATCGTCTCCACCTCCTCGGTCAAGTGCGTGGGCAACACCCTGCGGATCAACGCCCGCGTGTTCTCCCCGCCCTACACCGTCGAAGCGGTCGGGGACCAGGAGGCGCTCAGCGCAGCGCTCGAGGCGTCTCCCGCGGTGACCGTCTACCGGTCCTACGCCGAGCGTCTAGGATTGGGCTGGAAAGTCGAGTCGGGGCCGATCACGCTGACGGAGTATGCGGACTCCCTCGAGGTGGACCAGGCGAAGGTGAAGCAGTAGTGGACGAACCCCTGACGCGGCGGGAGCGCAAGGCGCGCGAAGCCGCAGCCCGGGCGCAGGCCGAGGCCGGAGAGGCCCCGGCGCAGCCCGCGGCCCCCGCGAGCCCCCGGCCGATGATCCGCCCCGCCCAGCGCACCTCGACCGGGCGCGGCGACGGCCACCCCGGCGGGCAGTCCGGATATTCTCCGTCCGGCCCGGTCGGAGGAGCCTCGTCGTGGGGCGCGCCGCCGTCCGGCACGCCGCGCCCCACCATCGCGCAGCCGCACGTTCCGCAGTCCGGGCACCCGCAGTCCGGTGGCCACCATTCCGGCGCCCCAGCGCCCGGCGCCCCGGCGCCCGATGTCCGCTACTCCGACCCGCGCTCCGCCGTCGCCGCCGCCTTCGCCGAACCCATCGCGACCCGCCGGGACCCGCACCCGGCGGACGACGGCACCGGGCACCTCGACGAGGGCCCCGGTGAGCGCAGCCGCTCCGCACGGGGCTCCGGCGAGCGCGAGCCGCTCGGTGTGGTGCGCGGGACAGTGCGCACCTTCGGCGAGCTGTGCATCACCGCCGGCCTCGTCCTCATCCTCTTCGTCGTGTGGCAGCTGTGGTGGACGGACATCGCAGCGAACGAGGACAACGCCAACCTCGCCGACCAGCTCACGAGCGAATGGGCGGACAATCCGCGCAACGAGCTGCCTCCGGACCCGGAGACCCCCTTCGTCGCCGAGCCCGTCGACATGAACTCGGCGTTCGGGATCGTCTACATCCCGCGCTTCGGCGAGGACTACTACCGCACCATGGCCGAGGGCGTGGCGATGGAGCCGGTGCTCAACCGGATGGGTCTGGGCCGCTACCCGAACTCCGCGATGCCCGGCGAGGTGGGGAACTTCGCGCTCGCCGGCCACCGCGTGACCTACGGCAAGCCGCTCAACCTCATCGCCGAGATGCGCCCCGGCGACGAGATCATCGTGCAGACCGCCGACGGCTTCTACACCTACACCTTCCGCAACTTCGACATCGTGCTGCCCGACGCCACAGAGGTGCTCGCCCCGGTGCCGGACATGCCGGAGTTCAAGGGCAAGGACCGGATCATGACCCTCACCGCGTGCAACCCGATGTTCTCCGCCCGCGAGCGCTACATCGCCTACGCCGAGCTCACCGACTGGCAGCCCGCGGCCGAGGGTGTGCCGGAGAGCCTCGCGGACTCCCCGGCCTTCGAGAAGGCGACGGGGGGCGAGGTCTGATGTACGGACTCATCTGGCGCGCGCTGCCCGGCCCGTGGGCCGTCAAGCTGCTGCTGAGCCTGCTCCTCATCGCCGCGGTCGTCTACCTGCTCATGGAGTACGTGTTCCCCGTCGTCGCGCCCTACATGCCGTTCAACGAGGCGACCGTGACCGAGGACGGGGGCGGGGCGTGAGCGCGCGGATCCTCGTCGTCGACAACTACGACAGCTTCGTCTACACCCTGGTGGGCTACCTCCGGGAGCTCGGCGCGGACACCACGGTGATCCGCAACGACGACGTCACCGACGCCGAGGTGCCCGCCCTGCTCGCAGAGTACGACGGGGTGCTGCTGTCCCCGGGCCCCGGCGTGCCGGCGGAGTCCGGGATCTGCCCCGCCGTGGTGCGCGCCTGCGCCCAGGCTCAGCTGCCGCTGTTCGGCGTGTGCCTGGGCCACCAGACCCTCGCCGAGGTGTTCGGGGCCACCGTCGACCACTCGCCGACCCTCATGCACGGCAAGACCTCGCAGCTCACCCACACCGGGACAGGGATCTTCGCCGGCTGCCGGACGCCGCTCACCGCGACCCGCTACCACTCGCTCGCGATCGTCGACGCGACCCTGCCGACGGAGGTGTTCGAGGTCACCGCGCAGACCGCCGACGGCGTCGTCATGGGCATCGCCCACCGCAGCGCGCCGCTGTCCGGGGTGCAGTTCCATCCCGAGTCCGTGCTCACCGAGGACGGCTACCCGATGCTCGGGAACTTCCTCGCGCAGTGCGGCATGCCCGAGGCGGCGCTCACCGCCCGCGGCCGCTCCCCGATCGCCTCGGCCGGCCTCCACGACTGAGGCGAGCCGCCTCGGCGACGGGGTGCGGCACGATTGACGGCCCCGACCGTTCATCGGCCTGAGCGGACTGTGGGGCTCTTCGCCGAGAGTGGTGGCGTCGATACCACCATTCCTCGCCGGAACCCCCACAGTTGCGCGGCGTACGCTCAGGACCGATCCGGTGAGCCCGGGGTCGCCGCCGCCCGTTCGCGGGCCCAGTCAGCGTGGATCGCGGCGCGGGCGGCGGCGAGGTCGACGTCCGCGAGGTCGCCGACGAGCGTGAGCCGCCCCGATCCCCCGGACATCTCCGGCGGCACGATTGCCATCACCGTGAGCCCGGCGTCCATCGCCGCGGTGATGCCGTCCGAGCCGGATTCCACCGCCACCCCGAACCGCGCGGGGATGCCGAGCTGGTGGACGGCGAGCAGGTGCGCGTACGGGTGCGGGCGGCGCCGGCGGACCTGTTCGGCGGTGAGCAGCACGTGCGGCTGCGGCAGCGCCAGGTGCTCGCTCAGCGCCTCCACCCAGCTGCGGGGCATCGAGGTGAGATAGGCGATCCGGGCATCCGTGGCGGCCGCCCGGGTGAGGAACGCCCGCGCCGCGGGGCAGGCGAGGTCGCCGTCGCGCGCGGTCGCGGACAGCCGGTGGAAGATCCGCATCCGCAGCAGTGCGCTCGTCACGTTCGTCCCGGGCCCGTCTGCGATGACCCGGGCGAGCGCCTCGCTGATGTCGACGAGGTCCCCTGCGGCGAGGGCCAGTGCGAGGGGGTCCGGCAGGGTCCCGGCGGCGAGCTCGGAGCACCCGCAGTCGGCGAGCACCGCGCGGCCCACCCGCTCCCAGACGGTCTCGGCGTCGAACACGACGGAGTCGAGGTACACCGTGAGCATCCAGGGCGGCGCCGGATCCGAGTCGGGTCCGAGCATGTCGAGCGGCCCGGTCATCATCTCGGTGACCCGGGGCGGAGGGGATCCGGTGGGCGGGGGGTCGGCCGGGGGATCGACGGGGAGGGGGGATCGAGGGGGAGTGAGCGTCACGGTCGGCGGGTCCTATCCCCGCCCGTGGCGACCCGGCCGGTCCCGGGCCTCGTCGGGGCGGCCGGGCCGGTCGCGCGCCTCGTCGGATCCGCTGTTGCCCTGGATGCCACCCTGCTCGTCCCCCTCGTCACCCGGGGGCCCCGGGATCGAGGGGAAGGTGGGCACCTCGGCGGTCGGCTCGGCCGGCGGGGGCGTCGGGCTCGGGGACGGCGCCTCCTGCGCCACGGTGATGGTGATCGCCGAACCCTGGCTCACCTCGCCGCCGCCCTCGGTGCTCTGCTCGAACACCTCGCCGGCCGGGTGGTCGGCGGTCTCCGACTCCTCGACGGTGCAGTCGAGCTGGTAGTCCTCGCCCTCGAGGGTCTCGCACGCCTCGTCCTCGGTCATGCCGAGGACGTCGGGGACGTCGACCTTGCCGGTGGAGATCACGAGGTCGACGGTGGAGTCCTTGGCGACCGTGGAGCCGGCGCCGGGCCGGGTCTCGATGACGGTGCCGGCGGCGACGTCGGGGGAGTTCTCGTCGATGTTGCTGCCGGCGGTGAGGCCGGTGTCGCCGATCCGCTGGCGTGCCAGCGATTCGGTGTCGCCGGCGACATCGGGCACCTCGACGGAGTCCGGGCCGGTCGACACGTAGAGCACGATGAGGTCGCCCTCGCTGACCTGGGACCCGGCGGGCGGGTCGGTGCTCACGACGTTGCCCTCGGCGATCTCGTCGTCAGCGGTCTCCTCCCGGTCGACCCGCAGGCCCTCCTGGAGGAGGTACTGCTCGGCGTCGTCCGCGGGCCGGTCGCTGAGGTCGACGAGCTCGAAGGTGACGACCTCGGGCTCCTTGGACATGGTGTAGACGAACAGGCCGAGGCCGGCGAGGACGAGCACGAGCAGCGCGCTGCCCACCCACAGCCAGGTGCGGCTGCGCTGCTCCGGCTCCTCGTCCCGGTCCTCCTCCAGCACGGTGGTCACCGCATTGGTGGTCGGGGGCTGGTCGATCGCCTGTGTGGGCTCGCCGAGCTGGGAGTACGCCATCGTCGCCTCGGTCGGCGGGTTCGCGTACCCCGGTGCGGCGCCGGCGCCGAGCGCGGCACCGGCCGCTCCGCCGGCGAGCGCCCCGGGCACGGCGCCGAACGCCTGCGTGGCGGCGTCGTCGCCGTCGATGCTCAGCGGCCGCCCGTCGCGGGCGGCGAGCACGTCCTCGCGGAAGGTGTGCGCGTCCTGGTAGCGGTCGTTCCGGTCCTTCTGGAGGGCGTGGAGGAGCAGCCGGTCGACGGCCGGGGGCAGCTCGGGCTCGTGGTGCGAGGGCGCCTTGGGGTCCTCGCCGACGTGCTGGTAGGCGACCGCGAGCTGGGAGTCGCCGACGAACGGCGGCCGGCCGACGAGCAGCTCGTAGAGGAGACAGGCGGTCGAGTAGAGGTCGGAGCGGGCGTCGACGATCTCGCCGCGCGCCTGCTCGGGCGACAGGTACTGCGCGGTGCCGACGACCGACTGGGTCTGGGTCAGGCTGCCGGTGTCCTCGAGGGCACGGGCGATCCCGAAGTCCATGACCTTGATGTCGCCCTCGGGGGTGAGCATGACGTTGCCGGGCTTGATGTCGCGGTGGACGATCCCGTTGCGGTGGCTGTAGTCGAGCGGGGCGAGCACACCGGCGGTGACGTCGAGGGCCTCGCGCACCGTGAGCCGGCCGTGCTCGGTGAGCACCTGGCGCAGGGTCAGGCCCTCGACGTACTCCATGACGATGAAGGGGACGTGGACGACATCCCCGCCGGACTCGACGAACTCCTGCTCGCCGGAGTCGTAGACGGCGACGATCCCGGGGTGGTTGAGGCTCGCTGCGGACTGCGCCTCGCGCTTGAGGCGGGCGTGGAACGAGGGGTCGCGGGCGAGGTCGGAGCGCAGCAGCTTGATCGCCACGCGCCGACCCAGGCGGGTGTCGATGCCCGCGTGGACCTCGGCCATCCCGCCGCGGCCCAGCAGCTCCCGGACCTCGTAGCGCCCGGACAGCATCCGCACGTCGTTCATCGGGTGCCTCCAGCGGGGCCGGGCAGGCCGGCCGGGGAGGTGCCGGCTCCGGCGGTCACGGTGTCGACGAGCGCACCGGCCGGGAACGAGGCGCCCTGCCCCTGATTGCCCTGGCCCTGGTTGCCCTGGCCGCCGCCGAGGCCGGGGTCGTCCTCGCCCTGGCCGCCGCCCTCGTTGCCGCCGCCTTCGTTGCCGCCGCCGTTGTTCCCGCCGCCGTTGCCGTTGTTCCCGTCCTCGGATCCGCCGCCGTCACCGGGGTCGGTGTCCTCCTCCGGTGCGGGCGCCTCCTGGGTGGGGCGCTCCGGGGCCTGGGTGGGGCGCTCCGGGGCCTGGGTGGGCTGCTCGGGGGCGTCCTGGGTGGGCTGCTCCTCCGGCTCCGGCGCCTCGGCCGGGCCGCCGGAGATCTCGAGGGTGACGGTGTCGCCGGCGGAGAACTCGTAGCCGTCGTTGCCGCGGCGCACTCCGTCGACGGTGCCCTCGGAGCGCGAGGACTCGACGGTGACCGTCTCGACATTCAGCCCGAGGTCCTCGAGATTGCGGGTCGCGGTGCTCTCGCTCTGCCCGATGTAGTCGTCGGGGTCGATGGTGATCGTGTCCTCGGTGGGCTCCGCGGAGGCGGTCGGGGACTCGCCGGGTCCCGGCTCCTCGTCGCCGCCGCCGAGGAACAGCCACAGGATCCAGCCGAGGCCGAGCAGCGCGAGGACGACGAGGATCGTGATGACGATCGCGGGGGTCTTCGACTTCTTCGGCTCCTCGTCCTCCGGGGCGAGCTCGTCGGTGCGCTGCTGGGCGCTCGCCGCGATCATCGGATCGTGGTAGCTGTGCGCTCCCGTCTGCGCGGGGTCGCCGGACCAGTCGTTCTGCGGGTGCCCGGCGGAGTGAGCGGCACCGGCCCCCGCGGCGGCGCCCAGACCGGCACCAGCCGCGGCCGCCCCGGCGGCGGGCATGACGCGGGTGGCGGAGTCGTCCTGGTTGAACACGCGGGTCACGGCCTCGCTCGCGGCGTTGCCGCTCACCATCTGCGGGACGGCGGCCTCGGCGGCGGCGACATCCCCGGCGAGCAGTGCGCGGGCGGCGGTCGCCACCTCCTGGCCGCTGTCGGGACGGTCGTCGGGGTTCTTGGCGAGCATCGCGTCGACGAGCCGGCGCACCGGCTCCGACACGGTGTCCGGCAGCGGCGGGTGGTGGCGGTTGACCTGTGCGATCGCGATCTCGACCTGCGACTCCCCGGTGAACGGGCGGACGCCGGCGAGCGCCTCGTACATGATGATGCCGAGAGAGTAGATGTCGGACTTCGGGATCGAGCCCTTGCCCGTGGCCTGCTCCGGGGCGAGGTACTGGGCGGTGCCCATGACCTGCCCGGTCTTGGTCAGCGGCGCTTGGTCGGCGACCCGCGCGATCCCGAAATCGGTGATCTTGACCCGGAAGTCCGGGGTGATGAGGATGTTGCCGGGCTTGACGTCGCGGTGCACCACGCCGGAGCGGTGGGCGGCGTGGAGCGCCTGCGCGGCCTGCGCGCCGACGTCGAGCACGTCGCGCTCGGGCATCCCGCCGTTGCGGTCGAGGATCGCGGACAGCGCCTCGCCGGGCACGTACTCCATGACGAGGTACGGCGAGCCGTTCTCCTCGCCGTAGTCGAACACGCCGGCGATCCCGGGGTCGGAGACCGCTCCCATGCTGCGCGCCTCGGCCCGGAACCGGTCGAGGAACGTCTGGTCGGAGAGGTACTCCTCCTTCATGATCTTCGCG
Source organism: Brevibacterium sp. NPDC049920 (assembly GCF_040656435.1). Classification (NCBI taxonomy): domain Bacteria; kingdom Bacillati; phylum Actinomycetota; class Actinomycetes; order Micrococcales; family Brevibacteriaceae; genus Brevibacterium; species Brevibacterium sp. NPDC049920. The sequence continues at coordinate 30,377 of NZ_JBFAMF010000004.1, read as the reverse complement.
GCGATCTCGCGCGCCAGCACGGTGTCGCGCCCGCGCCACACCTCGCCCATCCCGCCGATCGCGATCCGGCTGGTGAGCTCGTACCGGCCGCCGAGCATGGTTCCTGCGCCTGGTCTCATTCGTTGATCACCGCTTCCATCACAGCTTTCGCAATCGGTCCGGCCACGCGTCCGCCAGAGGCCTGGCTCCCGGCGTTGCCGCCGCTCTCCACCACGACGGCGACGGCGACCTGCGGGTCGTCGGCCGGGGCGAAGGAGGTGAACCACGCGTGGGGCGCGGCACCCTGCGCGTGCTGCGCGGTGCCGGTCTTGGCGGCCACGTCGACCCCGGGGATCTGCGCCGCGGTGCCGGTGCCGTCGTCGACCACGCTGACCATCATGTCGGTGAGCGCGCTCGCGGTGTCCCCGCTGATCGGCCGGGAGAACTCGCGCGGGCTCGGCTCGCTGATGAGGTCGAGCGTGCGCGCATTGCGCACCTGGTCGATGAGCTGGGGGTGCATGAGGGATCCTCCGTTGGCGATCGCCGAGGACACCATCGCCATCTGGAGCGGCGTGGCGCGGACCTCGAACTGGCCGAGCGATGACTGGGCGAGCTGCGGGGGATTCGTGTCCGAGGGGAAGCTCGAGGCGCTGACCTGCAGGGGGATGTCGAAACTCTCCCCGAACCCGAACTTCTGCGCCTGCTCGCTCATCGCGTCCGACCCCAGGGTCATCCCGAGGTCGGCGAACGAGGTGTTGCACGAGTTCTTCAGGGAGTCGGCCAGGGAGACGGTGCCACCGGAGCCGCACGCGCCGCCGCCGGAGTTCGAGATCGTCGCCGTGGTCTGGGGCAGGTCGAGCGTGGCCGGCCCGGACAGCTGGGAGTCCGGGGTGTACTCGCCGGATTCGAGCGCGGCGGCGGCGGTGACGAGCTTGAAGGTCGAGCCCGGCGGGTAGAGGTTGCCGCCGATCGCGCGGTTGTAGGCGGGGTTGTCGTCGTCGGCGATGAGGCGCTCGTAGGCGTTGAGGGCCTCATCGCGGTCGTGCGAGGCGATCGGGTTGGGGTTCCAGCCCGGCGAGGACACCATCGCGAGCACGTCGCCGGTCTTCGGGTCGAGCGCGACGACGGAGCCCTTCTGCCCGCCGAGCGCGTTCCAGGCCGCCATCTGCGCCTCGGGGTCGAGCGTGATCTCGATCGCCGCTCCGGCGGGCTGGCTGCCGGTGAAGATCGAGGAGATCTTGTCGTAGAACAGGGCGTCGTCGGTGCCGGCGAGCAGGCCGTTCTCCGTCTTCTCCAGGCCCGAGGCGCCGGACACGATGGAGAAGAAGCCGGTGACGGGGGCGTAGACCTCCGCCGGCATGCCGTCTGCGCCGTAGGTGCGCTGGTACTCGTAGGTGTCGTCGACGGGCACGGAGTAGGCGACCGGGGTGCCGTCGACGAGGATCGGCCCGCGCTCGCGCGACAGCTCCTCGACGAGGGTGCGGGTGTTGAGCTCGTGATCGCGCAGCGCCTGCGCCTGGAAGTACTGGACGAAGCTCGTCGAGCCGAACAGCAGCGCGAACATCACGAAGCCGACGACGGCGACGTGCTTGAGCGGGTTGTTCATCGCGGGTCACCCCCGTGCTCGGGCTCTCCGTGCTCGGGCGTGGGCTCGGCCCCGTGCTCGGGGGCGGTGCGGTGGGCCGTGGTGGCGACGTCCGCCTCGGGGCCGGGTGCCGCCGCGGGGTGGACGGTGGTGGCGACCTCGGCCTCGGGGTCCCGGGGGTGCCCGTCGGCCGCCTCGGCGCCGGCCGGGTCCGCGGCGTCGCGGTTCCGGAGCCCGCCGAGCAGTCCGCGGGACGGGCTGCGCTGCCCGGCGCGCTCCTCGGGGTCGGTGAGGACGGTGAGGACTCCGGTCTGGAACTCCTCGGCGGGGCGGCGGGCGTAGTCGGAGATCCGCAGCAGCAGCCCGATGATGATCCAGCTGCCGATGAGCGAGGAGCCGCCGGCGGCGAGGAACGGCGTGGTGAGGCCGGTGAGCGGGATGAGCCGGGTGACGCCGCCGATGACGATGAAGCACTGGAGGCAGATGGTGAACGTCAGGCCCACGGTGAGGAGCTTGCCGAAGCCGTCGCGCACGCTCGAGGCGATCTTCATGCCGCGCTGGAACAGGATGAGGTAGAGCATGAGGATCGCGAACAGGCCCACCATCCCCAGCTCCTCGCCGAGCGAGGCGTAGATGAAGTCGGACTCCGCGTACGGCACGACGCTCGGCCGGCCCTCCCCGAGGCCGGTGCCGGTGAGCCCTCCGGAGGCCATGCCGAACAGGCCCTGGACCAGCTGGTAGGAGCCGCCGGGGGTCTTCTCGAACTCCTCGCGGGTGAGCGCGCCGAGCCAGCCGTCGATGCGCTGCTGGACGTGGGTGAAGATCTGCGCGGCGACGAAGGCGCCGAGCGCGAACATGCCGAGACCCAGGAAGATCCACGTCTTCTTGCCGGTGGCGACGTAGAGCATCGCGACGAACAGTCCGAAGAACAGGAGCGAGGTGCCGAGATCGCGCTGGAGGACGAGGATGCCGACGCTCGCCACCCAGGCGATGATGATCGGTCCGAGGTCGCGCAGGCGCGGGAACCGGATGCCGAGGATCTTGGGCCCGGCGAGGACGAGCTGGTCGCGGAAGCTCACGAGGTAGCCGGCGAAGAACACGGCGAGGAGGATCTTGGCGATCTCGCCGGGCTGGAACGAGAACGGGCCGACGTTGATCCAGATCCGGGCGCCGTTGATCGTCGTGCCGAGGCCGGGGACGAGCGGCAGGAGCAGGAACGCGAGCGCTGCGAAGCCGCAGGTGTAGGTGAAGCGCCGGAGCAGCCGGTGGTCGCGGAGGAACACGATGACGAGGCCGGCGAGGATCGAGCCGAGCGTCATCCAGACGAGCTGGGAGGTCGCGGTCGAGGACTCCGTGGCGAGGTCGATCCGATAGATCATCGCCAGCCCGATCCCGTTGAGGAGGATCGCGAGCGGGACGAGCACCGGGTCGGCGTACTTGGCGCGCCACCAGGTGAGGACGTGGAGGCCGAGGCCGAGTGCGGCGAGCCAACCGGTGTACCAGTAGACGTTCGCCGGCACCGTGTCCGCGGCGCCGAGCCCCACGAGGGCGTAGGCGCCGGCGGCGATCACGACGGCGAGGGCGGTGAGCATGAGCTCCGCGAACCGGTAGGGGCGCGGGGCCTGGGAGCGCGCGACGGCGTCCGGGGCGCGCTGCTCGGCCACGGCGGGGGCGTAGGTCATCACGGGCCTCCCGCGGCGTTCGGCTCCTCGGCCGGGGCGGGTGCGGGCGAGGCGGGGTCCGGTGATGCGGGATCCGGGGAGACCGGGGCGTCAGTGACGCCGCCCTGCATCTCGGTGGCGGCATTCGCCGCGGCCTCGTCGCGGAGGGTCTCGACGACCTGGTCGGCGGCGGCGCGGTCCCCGGCGGGGATCGTCGCCTCGAGACGTGACTGCGAGAACGCGGAGAGCTCGTCGACCGGGATGTCGGTGGTCTCGTCGAGGGAGCTGAGCTCGAGCGGGCCCAGCGTCTGCGCGACGCCGCGGTAGATCGCGACCGTGCCGGATTCCTCACCGACGTAGTACTGTCCGCGCACCCAGTTCCAGCCCACGACGCCGGCGATCGCGACGGCGGCGAGCACGAGGATGGTGATGAGGAGGGGCAGCAGGCGCCGGCGCGGACGCTCCTCGGCACCCCAGCCGTCGAGGTCGTCGTCCGGGTGGTGGCCGTCGGTGCGGTCGCGCTCGCCCGGCTGGGCGCGGGTCTCGGCGCGGTCGCGGTGCGCGGCTCCGGGGCATGCTGTCGCGGCGGCGCCGGTGGCAGCGGCGCCGGCGGCAGCGGTGCCGACGGAAGCGGGTGCGGCGGAGTCGGTCGGGATCTCCTGGGTGTCGCCGGTGCGCGCACCCCGGGAGTCCGGGGCACCTCGGCCTCGGCTGCCGTGCTCGTCCCCGCTGTCCTGCCGGCCTCGGGAGCCGTCCTCGTCCGGGGCGGCGCGCTCGGCGCCGACGACGTCGAGCTGCTGGGTGTCGGCGGATTCGTCGACCGTGTCGAGCGGGCCGGTGGGGATGAGCTCGGTGGGCGTGTCGGTGCGGCCGAGCAGGGCGTACTGCGGGTTGGTGCGCACGGAGCCCACGGACTCGCCCGCACCGCGCGCCGCCGCTCCCGCTCCCGCGGCGTCCTCGGGCGCGACGACATCGCCGATGACCACGGTGACGTTGTCGGCGCCGCCGCCGGCGAGGGCGAGGTCGACGAGCCGGTCGCAGCAGGCGCCCGGATCCGCGATGCCGGCGAGCGCCTCCTGGATGTCCTCGATCGAGGCGAAGCCGGTGAGCCCGTCGGAGCACAGCATCCAGCGGTCGCCGAGCCGGGTGTCGCGGAAGGACAGGTCGAGCTCCGGTGCCGAGCCGACGTCGCCGAGCACGCGCATGACGACGGAGCGCTGGGGGTGGGACTCGGCCTCCTCGGGCGTGATCCGACCCTCGTCGACGAGCATCTGGACGAAGGTGTGGTCGTGGGTCACGAGGGAGAGCTCACCGTCGCGCAGCAGGTAGGCGCGGGAGTCGCCGATGTGGGCGAGCGCGAGCCGGTCGCCGGTGCGCAGGAGCGCGGTGACGGTGGTGCCCATGCCGGCGAGCTCGGGCTGCTCGGCGACGCAGGTGGTGATCCGCTCGTTCGCGTCGAGGATCGCCTGGCGGAGCACATCGAGGGCGTCGCTGCCGTGGCCGGGGGCGTCGAGGTCGGACAGGCGGGCGACGGTGATCGCGGAGGCGACATCGCCCCCGGCATGACCGCCCATGCCGTCGGCGACGAGGAGGAGATCGGGTCCGGCGTACCCGGAGTCCTGGTTGTTCTTGCGGACCAGGCCGGTGTTGGAGCGAGCTGCGTGCCGCAGCGTGAAATCCAGGCTGCTCACGGACGAAGCTCCAGGGTGGTGTGGCCGATGGTGACAGGGGTGCCGATGCGCATCTGCACCGGGGAGTGCAGACGCTGGCCGTTGATGAAGGTGCCGTTGGTCGAGCCGAGGTCCTCGACGTACCAGTGGCCGGAATCCGGGACGATCCGCGCGTGGTGGCCCGAGGCGAAGTCGTCCTCGAGGACGACGGTGTTGCCGCCCGCGCGGCCCAGGGTGATCGGCCCGGCGCCGAGCGGGATCACCATCCCGGCGAGGGCGCCGGAGGTCAGGTGGAGCGCGCGCGGGACCGGCGGTGCCTGCTGCTGCGGCGGTGCGGCCCGGGACGGGGGTGCGTGCTGCGGCGCGGCCCGGCCGGGCGGGGGCCCGCCTGCGGGGACCGCCCCGCGCTCTCCCCGGGAGCGGCCGCGGCGGCCGACGCGGTTGCTGCGGCGGGGCCCGAACAGGTCCTGGCGCAGCACTCCGGCGACGAGGAAGACGAAGATCCACAGCAGTGCGAAGAACGCGAAGCGCAGGACCATGACGGTGAACTCGCTCATCGGCCTCCCGTCTCCGTCTCGCGGAACACCACGTCGGTGTCCCCGGCAGTGAGGGTGATGCCGTCGTTCAGGGGCAGCGAGGTGATCCGGCGGCCGTCGACCAGGGTGCCGTTCGTCGAGCCGAGGTCCGTGGCGGTCGCCTGGTCGCCGGAGACGGCGATCTCGAAGTGGCGGCGGGACACGCCGGGGTCGTCGAGGACGATGTCGGCGCTCGAGGAGGAGCGGCCGAACACCGTGGTGCCCTGGGGCAGGTGGGTGAGGCGGCCGCGGATCTCGACGGCGGGCTGGCGGGGGTCCTCGGAGCGGCGGACCGGCGGGGGAGGAGTGGGGGCGGGTGCCTCGGCGGCGCGGAGCTGCCCGCTGTGGGCGTGGACGTAGGCCTCGGGCACGATCGGGTTGGCGCGCGAGGGCGGGTCGTAGCCGCCGCGGTTCTGGGGCTGCGCGGCCGGGGAGCCGTCGGGGCGCTTGGTCGAGGCGCGCACCCGGTACATGCCGGTGTCGAGGTCGTCGGCGGCTTCGAAGGTGACGATGACGGGGCCGATGAAGCTGTATCCCTGCTCCATCGCGTGGTCGCCGACGACCTGCCGGAGGTCGGCGCGGAGCTCGGACTCGATCGGTTCGAGGCGCTCGTGGTCGGACTGCGAGAGCTCGATGATGAAGCTGTTGGCGGTGAGCGTGCGGCCGCGGGACACCACGGCGGCGTGGGTGTCGGTCTCCTTGCGCAGCGCGCCGGCGAGCTCGACGGGCTCGACCTGGGCGCGGAACGCCTTGGCGAAGGCACCATTGACGACGCGCTCGATGCCCTTCTCGAAACGGTCGAGTACGCCCATGGCCTGCCTCCTTCGGTCCGCTGCACCGGTCGCCGAGGCGGCGCCGTCTGCCAACACTGTCAACACTCCATGCTAACGGCAGACTCCCGCGTTGACATGTTCGCACGTGCGCGGGCGGGGATTCCGACAGGGATTGCCGGGCAGCTCCGGGGGAGCTCCGGGCGAATTCCCGGGTGCTTCCTGGGTGGGTGCCGGGGTACGAGTGGGGTGCCCCGCTGCCGGGCGCCCCGCTGCCGGACTGCGCAGTATCCGACGATCGACGCGCAATTGCGCGCTCGGTTCCGGATACCGCGCAGTCGGGCGGCGCGCGGCCCGGGCGGACCGGGTGCGGAGGTCGTGCGCAGCGCGGGATCCGAGAGCGTTCGGGCGGCCCGGAGTCCGGTTCCGACGGCCCGGAATCCGGTTTTGGCGCGGAACGGCGGTGATGTTAGAGTCTCCTACTGTCGCTCGCGCGAGTGGCGGAATTGGTAGACGCGCTGGCTTCAGGTGCCAGTGATCGAAAGGTCGTGGGGGTTCAAGTCCCCCCTCGCGCACACTTCTCGAAGGCCTCGGACCCCACGGTCCGGGGCCTTCGTCATGACCTCATGGCTTCCCGCTGCCCCGGCGCGGAACCCGCGCAGCCCGTGCGGCATGCCCGGTCGACGGTGAGCGGGCTGGCATGATGGGGACATGGCAGTCTTCACGCACACGGCCGAGGCGCCCTACTCCCTCGACACCGTCTTCTCCTGGCACATGCGCCCGGGCGCGCTCACCCGGCTCAGCCCGGAATGGGCGCAGGAGGTCGTCGAGGAGTCGCATCCTCCGCTCACCCCGGGCACCCGCGCCCGGATGAAGACCTCCGTCCCGGGCACCCGCGGGGTGGTCCGCGTGCCCTTCGTGTGCGAGCACGCGGCGGGCCCGGAGCCCTTCTCCTTCGTCGACCGGATGACGACCGGCCCGCTGCACTCCTGGACGCACACCCACCGGTTCATCGCAGCCGCGGATCCCGCCGCCTGCCGCATCGACGACCGGATCGACTACCACCTCGCCGCGCCCAGCGGCCGCCTGTCCGAGGGCTTCGACACCCTCGCCATGGACGCGGTGCTGACGAACACCTTCGAGGCCCGCACCCGCCGGCTGCTCGGCGACCTCGATTTCCAGGCCGACCTCACCCGCCGCACCGGGGGCGCACCGCGGCGGATCCTCATCGCCGGCGCCTCGGGCCTGCTCGGCCGGCAGGTCGCCGCCCTCCTGTCCACCGCCGGGCACGAGGTGCGCCGCCTCGTCCGCACCACCCCGTGGCGCGAGGACGAGGTGCGGTGGAACCCCGGCCTCGGCCTGCTCGACGCCCGGGCGCTCGCCTGGGCCGATGTCGTCATCTGCTTGAGCGGGGCGAGCATCGGCACCCGCTTCACCGAGCGTGCGCGCGAGCGCATCCTGTCCTCCCGCCTCGACAGCACGCGCCTCCTCGTCCTCACCATGGAGCAGCTCGACCCCGCCGACCGCCCGGACACCTTCGTGTGCGCCTCGGCCGTGGGGTACTACGGCGCGGAGCGCGGCGACGAGCGGCTCACCGAGTCCGCCGACTCCGGAGACGGCTTCCTCGCCGAGGTGTGCCGTCGGTGGGAGACCGAGGCGGCCCGGGCCGAGGAGCTCGGCGTGCGCCGGGTGTCGATCCGCACCGGGGTCGTCCTCACCTCGCTCGGCGGGCCGCTGCGCCTTCAGCTGCCCCTCTACCTCACTGGTCTCGGCGGCCGGCTGGGAACCGGCGACCAGTGGCTGTCGTGGGTGTCGCTGGACGACATCGCCCAGATCTACGCCCGCGCCGCGCTCGACGACTTGATGTCCGGGCCCGTCAACGCCGTGGCACCCGAGCCGGTCCGGCAGCGGGAGTTCGCGCAGACGCTCGGCGACCTGCTGTCGATGCCCTCGGCGCTGCCGGTGCCGCCGCTCGCCCCCACGCTGCTGCTCGGCCCGCAGGCGGCCCGCGAGCTCGCGCTCGCCGACCAGCGGGTCGTGCCCGAGGCGCTCACCGGGGCGGACTACACGTTCCGGCACCCGACGCTGCGGGCGGCGCTCGCCTCGACCCTGGGGTGCCCGCCCGAGGACTGAGCGTGCTGAAGCGGGATCCGGTGGGGTGCACGGTGTCGATTCCGCGGTACTCGGCCCCAGGTCAGGGCCACTACCGCAGGCTCATGTGCACCGCCTGTGTTGGGCCTGGGCAGAGCCTGCTTGCTAAGGTTCGTTGACGGTGCCGAAACCGGACCGACCATCCGGACGTAAAGCTACTGCCGCGCCACGTGACTATGAATCCTGAATCCGCACTCGCCCATGCCTTTCCACCGTCCTCAGATGTCACACTCTCCGCAGCACAGACGACGCTGACCGCCTCCGGCTTCGACCAGGCCGTCGAGAACGCGTTCGCCCCGATCGCCGATGTGCTGTCCGCCATCGTCTTTTTCGGAGTGCCGGTCGCCGGCACCGAGCTCCCCCTCATCGTCGTGTGGCTCATGGCGGCCGCGGTGTTCCTCACCGTCTACCTGCGCTTCCAGCCGATCACCGGGCTCGCGCACTCCGTGAAAGTGATCCGGGGAAAGCTCACCCGGAAGACCGACCCGGGTGAGGTCTCCTCGTTCCAGGCGCTCGCCACCGAGCTCTCCGGCACCGTGGGACTGGGCAACATCGCCGGTGTCGCGGTCGCGATCACCATCGGCGGACCCGGCGCGGCCCTGTGGATCATCATCTTCGGCTTCTTCGCGATGACCGTGAAGATGGCCGAGGCGACGCTCGGCGTGAAGTACCGGACGATCATGCCCGACGGCACCACCTCGGGCGGGCCGATGTACTACCTGCGCGACGGCTTCAAGGACATCGGCCGTCCCAAGCTGGGCAAGTTCCTCGCCTACTTCTACGCGATCGCCACCGTGGTGGGCGTGTTCGGTGCCGGCAACCTGTTCCAGGCCAACCAGTCCGCGGCCATCCTCGTGAACTCCACCGGCGGCGAGGCCAGCTTCTTCGCCGACAAGCTGTGGCTCATCGGCCTCATCATGGCCGTGCTCGCCGGCATCGTGATCCTCGGCGGCATCACCTCGATCGCCCGCTGGACCTCCGCGATCACCCCGCTCATGGCGATCCTGTACTTCGTGTCGGTCGTCATCATCCTCCTGCTGAACTTCACCGCGATCCCCAACGCCTTCGTCCTCATGTTCCAGGGCGCGTTCACCGGTGAGGGGATCGCCGGCGGCATCATCGGCGTGGCGATCGTCGGCATCCAGCGTGCGCTGTTCTCCAACGCCGCCGGTGTCGGCTCGGCCGGTATGGCGCACTCGGCCGTGAAGACCTCGCGTCCGGCGACCGAGGGCTTCACCGCGATGTGGGAGCCGCTCATCGACTCCGTCATCATCTGTACGCTGACCGCGCTCGCGATCATCACCACCGGCCTCTACGACGCGGACGCCGGCGACGGCTCCACCGAGGCCGGCGTCAACCTCACCGCGCAGGCCTTCGGCACGGTCACCGACTGGTTCCCCTACATCCTCACCATCTGTGTGATGCTGTTCGGGTTCTCGACGATCCTGTCCTACGCCTACTACGGCCAGAAGGCGATCGGCTTCCTCACCAAGGAGTCGTTCTTCGCCCAGAAGGGCTTCCAGGTCGTGTGGGTCATCGCGGTCGTCGTCGGTGCCTCGATCTCGCTCGAGAGCGTCGTGGCGTTCTCCGATGCGATGTTCTTCCTCATGAGCGTGCCGAACCTGCTCGGCATCTACTTCCTCGCCAAGATCCTCCGCCTGGAGATCCTGCGGCACAAGCACCAGGCGGCCTCCGGCACCCTCGAGGAGATCCCGGAGGACCTCCAGGTCGGGCTGCGCGATCACCAGCCCACCGAGGAGCAGGTGGCCTCGGAGAAGAAGCGCCGCGCCGGCGTGCGGGAGAAGCGCAAGCGGATCCGCGCCGGCTTCCGCAAGGCGCAGAAGGACCGCGGCGTCGACGTCACCGACGACCGGGTGTGACGGTGTCCGGGTGTGAACCGGTGAGCTGATCACCGCACCGGTGTTCCGACACCGCCGCACCGGCACCGGTGTTCCGACACCGCCGCACCGGCACCGGTGTTCCGACACCGCTGGTCGTGCGCTGTTCGGTCAGCGCCGCCGGCCCGGCACCGCTGACGAGGCGGGTCATGGTCTCCGACCAGGGCCCGCCTCGGGCGTTGTGGGGGTGTGAGGGCAGCCGCGGTGGCGTCGGTGTCCGTGCCACCCCATAGGCTGAGGGAATGGATGTGCTGACCCAGGCTCTGGCGCACCGGCGGCTGCTCGAGGACGACGCCGCCTGGGCATTCCTGCGCGGCGACAACGTGTGGTTCGCCGCTGCAGTGCTGCGAGTGCATCTCGCCGGCCCGGATCGGCGACTGCCCGCCTCCGCGCTCTTCGAGCGGATCGATGCGGACCTCGAACTCCTGCGATCGCACGGGCACGAGATTCCGGGCACGGCTCAGCACTACTGCGCCGAATGGCGGAAGAACGGCATCCTCATCCGCCGCAGCGCGGAGTCCACGAGGGACGAGACCTTCGAACTCTCGCCCTCAGGGCTGACAGCGCTCCAGTTCATCGAACGACTCGACTCCAACCGCACCACCGTGACGCAGTCGCGGCTGTCGAACATTCAGGAGCGGCTGCGTGTCCTCGTCCGCGACACCGACCCTGATGTCGAGACGCGGCTCACCGCGCTCCACGCCGAACGCGATCGGTTGGACGCCCGCGTCGCCGCCGTCCGCGCAGGTGAGGACACCGGACTCGATCCTGAGCGGGCGCGGGAAGCGGTTGAGGACCTGATCGCGCTCGCCGAAGAGCTGCCGAGCGACTTCGCCCGCGTGCGCTCCGCGCTCGAGGAGATCAACCGCGGGCTGAGGGCCCAGCTCATCGAGAACACCGGCGCGCGATCGCGCGTCCTTGACGACGTGTTCCGCGGAGTCGATCACCTCGCGGATTCCGAGGCCGGACGGAGCTTCGATGGGTTCTACGCACTCATTCTCGAACACGAGTCCGGGTCCGAGTTCGAAGCGAACATCGCTGCGCTCCTCGACCGCGCTTTCGTCCGTGCGCTCGATCGGGCCGACACCAGGTTCCTTCGTCGTCTGACGCCGATGCTCCAGGACCGTTCCGCAGAGGTCGGCGATGTGATGACAGGTCTGACCCGGTCCCTGCGACGGTTCGTCCAGTCCGAGGAGTTCCGCGAGGACCGGGCAGTGAACACTGAGATCCACGCCGCCCGCGCGCTCGCTCTCCGTCTCGCGGTTGAGATACCTCCTTACAGGCAGCTCGATGTCGAATTGGGTCGTACCTCGGTCAGGATCGATTCGGTGACGAGCTTTCGGCTCCACAACCCCGCCGACGCCCGGGTGATCGAGCCCGTGGAGATGCGGGCGACAGGCACGGTCGACATCGAGGCGCTGCGGGAGATGGCCCGGCTGACCGAGATCGATATCGGCGAACTCGTCGAGAACATCAACGAGACCTTGGAGGCCGCGCGCTGCGGGGAGCTCGACGGCCGGAACCGTGAGGCAGGCGAAGGGGCGCCTCGGACGGATGGCGTCACCATCGCCGAGGTGCTCCGCCGCCACCCGGCCACCCAGGGTGTGGCGAGCGTCGTCGGGCTCCTCGATCTCGGAGTCGGGCACGGGATCCGGGAAGCCGGAGGTGAGTCGGTCACCTGGTCGTCGATGACAGGGCGTTCACGGCGAGCCCAGCTCGACCGATTCCGCTTCACCGAGGACGTTCCCGGCGGGCGTCGGCGCCGACGGGCGCAGCAGAGGAGGGGTGGCGCATGAACGATGGAACAGGTGCCCACGCGAAGGAATCGACGACGGCCGGGCTCGGTGCGGAGAAGGGCGAGTCCCGACGGCCGCTCTGGGCGACCGATACAGGAGTGCTCGCTCTCGATACGCGGCGGGCGCTCGTGGCCTTGATCAAAGGCCCGTACGTCTCCGGTCGCAGTCACCCGCAGCTGTGGCGATCCGTGCTCGGGGACGAGGCAGCGTTGCGAGCCCGGTTGTCCGACATGTTCCTCGAGCTCGTCGTGGATACCGATTCGCGCCTCGCGTTCGTGCGCAATGCGGAGGTACCCGACGAGCAGGTCCCGGCCGTGGTCCGTACGCACACCCTGACCTTCCTCGATACCGCTCTGCTGCTCCATCTGCGGCACGAGCTGCTTAGAGCGGACCGGTCCGAGCGCGTGATCGTCGGTGTCGACGAGTCGCGCGATGCACTCCGGGTGTACGGCAGCGCATACGGACTCGACGAGGTGGGCTTCGCGAAGCGCTTCAACGCCTCGTGGACCAAGATGCACAAGTACGGTCTGCTCGCCGACACCGCGACGGAGGACCGGTTCGAGATCTCGCCGGTCCTGCGGTTGATCTTCGGACCGGACGAGATCCGTGCGGTGCGTGAGGAGTACGAGCGGCGGCTCGCCGAGGTCGGGACGAACGCCGCTCACGCACGGGAAGACCGGGATGAAGTCATGGACGCGATGGAGGACGACGAATGAACCGACCCGCTGAATCGCCGGCGACTCTGTTCGACGTCGAGACTTCCGCCGGTGAGGACCTGGTGTCGACCGAGCAGACTGCGGCCTCCGGGACGGTCGATGCACCGTTCCTCCGATCCGGCACGCTGCCTGCCGCAGCCGCCTCACCCGATGTCTCCGGGCAATGGCGCCTGTCGCGGATCGATGTGGTCAACTGGGGGACCTTCAACGGTCATCACGTCATCGACGTGCCGAGGACCGGTCTGGTGATCACCGGGGATTCCGGGACCGGCAAGTCCTCGCTGCTCGATGCGGTGACCACGGTACTCACTCCGCGCTCGAAGGTGCGGTACAACGCCGCAGCACAGGACCAATCGGTCCGTGCAAGTGATCGGAGCCTGGTGAGCTACGTCCGCGGTGCATGGCGATCGACCGATGCCGAGGACGCCGACGAGGTGCGCAGTGACTTCCTTCGCGCGGGAGCCTGCTGGTCGGGAGTGCGCCTGCGCTTCGACACGGCTGACGGGCAGGATCCGGTGGTGCTCGTCAAGCTGTTCAAGCTCAACCGCGGACAGATGTCATCCGGCGACGTCAAAGAGATCTGTGTGCTCGCGCGGGAGGATCTCGATCTCGCGAATCTCGGGGCATTCGTCTCCGAGGCCGTCGACCTCCGCGGCCTGAAGAAGGAATATCCGCAGGCGACGATCACGGAGAAGCACTCCGTCTTCCAGCAGCGGTTCCAGCGCTTCCTCGGCATCGTGTCGGATTCGGCGATCCTGCTGCTCCACCGGACGATGGCGGCGAAGAACCTCGGCAGCCTCGATGCTCTGTTCCGTGAGTACATGCTCGACGAACCGAAGACCTTCGCCACTGCGGATATGGCGGTCGAACAGTTCTCGGAACTGTCGCTGGCGCAACGCAGTGTGGTCGAGGCCCGCCGCCAGTTGGACGTCCTCGACACGATCGCTGAACTCCTCGACCGATGGGAGACGGCGAGTGGTGACAGTGCTCGGGCCCGAGCACTCGTCGAGGCGCTCGACCCGGTGACGAACGAATGGATCATCGAGCTCGCGGAGAAGGAGCTCGACCGGGCTCAGGCGTCGAACGCACGGGCCGAGGGCGAGCAGAGACAGGCGTCGACTGCGCTCGCCGAAGCGGAGCGGGATCGGGATGCCGCGCGCAGCCGACTGCTCGAATCCGGTGGCGCCGAGCTCGAAAGCCAGCAGACACTGCTCACTCATGCGCGGCGGGAGCACGAGCGGATCACGCGCACCCGAGAGCGCCTGGCTGCCCGGATCCGCACGGTGGGCATCGAATCACTGCCGGATTCGTGGGAGGAGTTCGCTGAACTGCAGCGGACCGGGCAGAAGGAAACCGTAGATACGGACCTGCTCGATCGTCTCGACAACGCCAAGCTCGTCGCCCATGACCGGCTTCGGGATCTGCGGCAGACGCGGTCCGGCCTCGAAGCGGACCGGGACGCCGCCCGCAGGCAGCAGTCCAATCTCGACCGCCGACTGCTCGCCGCGCGGACACTGATCGCTCGCTCCACCGGCCTCAACGAGTCCGCACTGCCGTTCGCCGGGGAACTCATGGAGGTCCGCCCCGAGCACACCGAATGGACCGGGGCCATCGAACGGGTGCTGCGTCCCCTGTCACGCACGATCCTCGTCGAGGACCGGCATCTGTCCGAGGTCACGCGCGCCCTCGATGAGCACCATTTCGGCACCCGGGTGGTCGTCGAGTCCGTTCCCGCCGAGGTGCCCGCCCCGCGGTCGCTCGCCGACGACCGCTCACTCGTCTATCGGGTCGACCTCAAGGACTGGTCGCCCAAGGCCGCCTGGCTGCGGACCGAGCTCGCCCGTCGATACGACTATTCGTGTGTGGGCAGCACTGCGGAGCTGACCGGCGTGGATCGCGGTCTCACCCGCGCCGGTCAGGTCAAACGCGGGCCCGGCCGATTCGAGAAGGACGACCGTTGGCGGGTCGATGACCCGAGCACCTGGGTGATGGGTTTCAGCGCCGAGGACAAGATCGTTCGTCTCCTCGAACAGCTCGAGCACATCGACCGACAGATCGCGAACGCGGACAAGGAGCTCGAACAGGCCATGCGCCGACACTCGCAGGCTCAGGAGCGCCGACGACTCATCGTCGATCTCGCCGACACCGATTGGGTAGACCTCGATATCACCGCAGCGGCCGCAGCGATCTCCGCGGCGGAGCACCGGATCGAGACTCTCACTGCGGCGAGCGCCGGGCTGGCGGCTGCCCGGCGTGATCTCGACGCGGCCGAGAAGTCCCTGACCGCAGCTCGGGTGCGGTGCCGGGACGCCGACCGCGAGCACGCTCGGATCGGGCAGGAGCTCAAAGCCGTCACCCGGGCCTTGGACGACGCGCGTGCCGACCTGAGAAGGACCGTGGAGGGACAGGTCGTCGCCGAAGACACGTCTACGGGCGAAGTCCCGGCGCCGGTGGTGGCATCCGGGCAGCGAGACGTCATTCGCAGGCGCATTCGAGCGGCCAAGCGGCACGTCGAGTACTTCGATCTGGTGCGGCTCTCGAAGAACCTCTCCATCGAACTCCAGCGGGAGGAGAAGACCGCTGACCGGGCGCGCACCGAGGCGGAGGCCGGGTTCACGGCCGCAGCCGGTGAGTTCAGGAGGACGTGGCCGGGCGTGAGCGCCGACCTCACCGGCTCGGTGGACGATCGCGGGGGCTACCGTGAGCTGCGATCACGGCTGAAGTCCGACGGTCTGCCGGAATTCGAGGATCGGTTCGCCCAGATGCTGCGCAAGCAGTCGACGCAGAACATGGGCAAGCTCAACACCATGCTCCGCAACGCCGCACAAGAGATTCGTGCACGGGTCGATCCGGTGAACACCTCGCTCCTGCGATCCCAGTTCGATGTGGGCCGATACCTCCAGATCCGGGTCAAGACCCGATTCAACGCCGATGTCCGGGAACTCATGCAGAAACTGCAGACCGTCACCTCCGGCGGACTGTCGGACATCGAACCGGCTGAGGCGGAGAGGAAGTTCGCCGTGATGGAAGAGATCATCACCCGGCTGCAGTCGTCGGAGCCCGCCGACCTCCGCTGGAGGCGCGCGTGCCTGGACACCCGCAGGCACGTGAGCTTCGTCGGGGTCGATCAGGACGCGGAAGGCGAGGTGGTGAGCGTGTACGAGTCGGCCGCCGGACTGTCCGGAGGACAGCGGCAGAAGCTCGTCGTGTTCTGCCTCGCCGCCGCGCTGCGGTATCAGCTCACCGACGGAGCCGAGGACGTCCCTCGGTTCGGCACCGTGTTCCTCGACGAGGCCTTCGATCGGGCGGACCAGGACTTCGCGCGGATGGCGATGGACATCTTCGTCGCTTTCGGGTTCCACATGATCCTCGTGACTCCGAAGAAGCTCCTGCAGACTCTCGAGGACTATGTGGGCGGCATCACCCTGGTGCGGAACAGTGATCGCCGCGATTCCCAGCTGAGCCGGACGACCTGGGACGACGCATGAGCACGCGGGAGTCGTCGGCGCCGACAACGCCTCTCACCGTTGCCGAGGCGCGGGCGCGCGTTCGGCGCGCTGTCACCGCGCATCAGCGCGCGTGGGCAGTCGGCCTCGAGTTCTCCCCGATCACGGTCGGCCTGCGTCCTCCCACCGAGGCGGCCGCCCTCGCCGATCTGCCCGAGGTATCCGCGTGGATCGCGGATTGGAACCATATCGCTGGAGGGGGCCGCCGCTCAGCACCGTCACCGCCCGACGTACCGGAGGTGGAGTTCACCGTGCGCCGGTGGGCGGGCCTCGGAACTCAGCAGCTGCCTACCAGGTTGCGGCTCGGTTCCGCCGGTGCGGTGGTGGAGTTCGTCGGCGGTCGCGCACAGTTCCGGCGGCTGCAGAGCCGTGCGGCGGGTGTGCTCGACTGGTTGAGCACGGTGCGGGCGACGGCGGATCCGAGCACGGAGGACCGGCAACTGGTGCGAGCACTCCTCGGCGACCTCGTCACACTTGAGGAGAGCGATTTCATGAGGCTGCTCGGAGTCCTCGAATGGCTGACAGCTCACCCGGAGTCGGGGATGTACATCCGGCAGCTGCCGATCGCCGGGGTCGATACGAAGTGGTTGGGCCGTCATCGGCGCGTGGTGACCGGACTCGTCACAGCGGTTACGGGAGCCGACGATCTGGGGCTGGCGGCGATGGAGTCGCGGGTGCGCCTGCGCCTGCTGCACCCGGAGCTGCGGATCGTCGGACTCGACGATCTCGAGATCCCGTGGTCGCAGGCCGCTGCTCTCTCCTTGCCGGGGCTCGGCGCGGAGGATCGGCGTGTGCTCGTGGTGGAGAACCTCGAGAGCTTCATCGCATTGCCGACCGACGGGTCAATGGGATGGGTGATCGCGATCTACGGGGGTGGGTACGCTGCATCCCTGGTGGCCGATCTCCCATGGCTGAGCTCATGCCGGGTCTACTACTGGGGAGACATCGATTCCCACGGCTTCGGGATCCTCAACCGATTCCGCGCGCATGTCGGTCATGCGGAGTCGGTGCTCATGGATTGCGGGACGCTCGATACCTTTCGGCATCTGGTCGTGCACGAACCGCGTCCCCTCGATGTCGAACCCGAGCATCTGCAGACCCTCACCGAGGACGAGCGTGACGTCTACCGATCCCTCCGTGCGTGCTCTGCCGGCTCGGATGATGCTGAGGGCGTTGACAGCAGCGGACCTGGTGGCGTGAATCGGATGGGCGGGCTGCGCCTCGAGCAGGAACGCATCGCGTGGCCCTTTGTTCTCGAACGGCTGACGTGGGCCCTGAAGTGACTCCCGGGTGGGGGTCCGACCGTTGGTGACGGCGATCGATTGGTCAGTGCGACGGTGTCGGTGCCCGTATGTGACGTGTCAAAACCGATGACAGATCGGCGGAACGTGTAAAGAATCAGGTGATTTTTTTACACGTTCTGGCGATCTGCAACTATTGTTTGCATATGCACTGGGATCCTCAGAAGCCGTACAACGATCTGCCGCCGCTTCCTCCGACCGCAGATGTCGAGTCCAGGGAGATCCTCAAGGAGACGATCGAGGCACGGGCGTCGTTGGCATCGTTGGACCAAGCCGTGCAGAGGATCCCCAATCCGTCGATCCTCATCAACTCGCTGTCGATTCTCGAAGCCCAGGCGAGCTCCGAGATCGAGAACATCGTGACGACGAGCGACGATCTGTTCCGCAACGTCCAGCGCGAAGCGGAATCGGCCAGCCCGGAGACCAAGGAGACGCTGCGCTATCGGACCGCCTTGTTCGCCGGCTTGGAGAGCATCAGGAGCAGGCCGCTGTCCACGAACACTGCCGTGCAGATCTGCACGATCATCCATGACCGCGAGATGGCCATCCGGCGCACGGCTGGAACGATGATCGCGGATCAGCGTACGCGTACGGCCGTGTATACGCCGCCGACGGGCGAGCAGACGATCCGCGATCTGCTGTCGAACTGGGAGCGCTTCATCCATGCATCGGATGAACTGGATCCGCTCATCGCCATGGCCATCGGGCACTACCAATTCGAAGCTATCCACCCGTTCGGCGACGGCAATGGACGAACGGGAAGGATCCTCAACGTGCTCCACCTCGTGCATGCCGGGCTTCTCGAAGTCCCCGTGCTCTATCTCTCGCGGTACATCATCGAGCACAAAGATGATTACTACCGTCTCCTGTTGCAGGTCACGACGGAAGGCGCGTGGGAGGAATGGATCCTCTTCATGCTGAGAGGCCTCCGCGAAACGGCACGATCAACACTGCGGAAGATCGACGGGATCGAGGAGACGCAGGGATCGGTCATGCAGAGCATCCGCGATGTCACGACCGCCGGTCCCAACGCCGATCTGCTCGATGTCCTGTTCGAGAACGTCTACTGCCGGATCAGTGATGTCGTCGCACGGTGCGAGGTCTCCCGCCCGACAGCGACCGGCTGGCTCAATGCTCTTGTCGAGAACGGCACGCTGGTGGACCACAAGATCGGGAGAGAGCGTCTCTTCCTCAACGTCGCGTTCTCCGAGGTGCTCGCGCGTCCTGAGCTGTGACCATGGGAGTCGCGATACGCAATGCTGAATCTGTCAGCAGCACGGCGTGTCGGAATCCCAGCCGATCCGGATGAGCTCGCGCAGCACCGCGAGGTCGATGTCCTCGGGCTTGTTGACGTAGACGCAGGAGGCACCGCGCCGGTGCTTGCCGAACCGGGCCCAGAGCTCGGGCGCGTCGTCTTCCTGCGGCAGCCCGTAGAGGGAGAGCGCGGCCTTGCGCGGGGCGAAGCCGGAGCGGAAGTACGTGCCCGACCAGCCGGACGCGTACGTGTAGTCGTAGGTCCCGTAGCCGATCATCGTCGGCCCCCACATCACCGGCGGCTCCCCGGTGACCTCGGAGTAGATGTCGAGCAGCAGGTGCCCGTGCACCCGCCGCCGAGGGGTCTCGAGGGAATCGATGTATGCGCGCGGGTCGACGTCGGTGGGGCCCGTCGCGGGGCCCGAGGCCGAGGCGCCCGCGTCGGGTGTTCGCGTGCTCGACTTCGCTGTGCCGGAGGATCTGGCACCGGACTTCGAGGTGCCGGACTTCTTCGCGCCGGTCTTCGCTGCGTCGCTCATGCCCCGATTGTGCCGCCGCCGACGCACGGTGTCGAGAGCCGGTGGTGTCGAGGTGCGCGCCGCCCCGGCCCATTGCTGGCGAAGCGGGGCCCGCACCGTGCGATTGCGGGTCTTTTCGGAATCGGCAACCGGATCTTCGGCGTACTGGCGAGTACAGCTGAGATCCAGTTGTCTTTCGCAGAAACACCTGTATCGGCGCTCGGTGTCGAAAGCCGGTGGTGTCGAGAGGCGGTGGAGTCGGGAGCCGGTGGTGTCGAGGTGCGTGCCGCCTCGGGCCCGGGAATAGCGCGTGGGGGTGCGCGGTTGTGGGTGGCGAGCACCATCACCCGCACGGCCCGGCCGACCGGAGGCCGGAGACCGTGCACGACTGCCGAGGAGGCACGATGAGCGTCAGCGTCGAGGAGTTCCTGCCCGAGACCGGGTCCGTCACCATGTTCACCACGAGCTGGTGCGGCTACTGCAAGCGCCTGCGCCCGCAGCTCGACCAGGCGGAAATCCCCGTCACCGAGGTCAACATCGAGACCATCGACAACGGCGCGGCCGTCGTCGAGCAGGCCAACGGCGGCAACCAGACCGTCCCGACCCTGCTGTTCTCCGACGGCACCACGCTCACCAACCCCTCGCGCGCCCAGGTGCAGGACAAGCTCGCCGCGATCGGCTGAGCCGGAGGCTGTCGCCGAACGCCGCTACCGCCGCCGAGCACCTGGCCGCCCGGCATGTCTGCGGACGAGCGCCGGGTCCGTCGCCGAGCACCTCTTCGGCAGCGCTCGGACGCAGGCCGGTGCTACGGTCGCTCCAACGGACCCGCAGGACCGAGGAGGACCCATGGCCGGCACCGACATCACCATCCGCCCCGTCACCCGGGACGATGCCGCCCAGTGGCACCGCCTCTACACGGGCTACGCCGAGTTCTACCGGGTCGAGCAGACCGCGGAGATGCGCGACACCGTGCTGTCATGGCTGCTCGACGACGCCCACACCTCGCAGGGCCTCGTCGCCGAGGCGTCCGACGGGACGCTCGCCGGGCTCGCCCATTTCCGGCCGTTCGCCCGCCCGCTGTCAGCGTCGACCGGCATGTACCTCGATGACCTGTTCGTCGACCCGGAGCACCGGGGCTCGGGTGCTGCGCGCCTGCTGCTCGCCGATCTCGCCCGGATCGCGGCGGACCGCGGCTGGACGCTGACCCGCTGGATCACCCGCGACGACAACTATCGCGCCCGCGGTCTCTACGACCAGGTCGCCGCGCGCACCGACTGGATCACCTACGACATGCCCCCGGCGGACGCACGCTGACCTCCGGCTCGCGAGCGCTGACCCCGGCCCAGGAGGGGTTCCGGTCCTCGGCTCAGGCGGGCTGATCCGCTGACGCGCCCTCGCCTCGGATCGCCAGCGTCGACCAGTTGCGGCGCGTGAGCTCGGCGGCGCGCTCGGCGTCACCGTCAGCGCAGGCGTCGATGATCGCGGCGTGGTCGGCTGCGGAGTCGATCGCGCCTACGTCCCCGAACCGCAGGTACTCCGCCCGGCGCAGCATCGCGGTCACGGGTTCGAGGTGCTCGGCGATGAGCGGGTTCCCGCACAGCTCGACGGCGACGGCGTGGAACGCATCGTCGGCCCGCACGGCCGCCTCGGCGTCTGCCGAGGTGAGGGCTGAGTCGAGAGCGGCGTTCGCCTCGGCCATGGTGTTGATGTGGTGCTCGGTCATGAGGGGGACGGCCAGGCGGACGGCGAGCGCGTGGAGCTCGGCGGCGATCTGCTGGGCGTGGGCGACGGCCTCGTCGGTGACGGGGGAGACCATGGTCAGCCGGCCGGGTTCGGCGATGACGAGTCCGGAGCGCTCGAGCCGGAGCAGC
Organism: Brevibacterium sp. NPDC049920; assembly: GCF_040656435.1. Classification (NCBI taxonomy): domain Bacteria; kingdom Bacillati; phylum Actinomycetota; class Actinomycetes; order Micrococcales; family Brevibacteriaceae; genus Brevibacterium; species Brevibacterium sp. NPDC049920. Next base: position 9,126 of record NZ_JBFAMF010000004.1, on the reverse strand, counting down.
GCCTCGCGGATGGGGGTGCGGGACACACCCAGCCACTCGCTGAGCTCGGCGTCGCGGAGCTTCTCGCCGGGGGCGAGCCGGCCGCTGACGATCGCGTCGCGCAGAGAGGAGTAGACGTCGTCGCGCAGGAGGGTGCGACGGTGGACGCCCCGAGCGGCGGGGACCGGCATGGAAGACCTCCTGGTGGGCGGGGTGACTGTTGACATCCTACCTCGCGAAGTGCAATATATTGCATACCACGTGATGACCATCACGCCACCGACCCGTAGGAGCTCCCGTGGCACTCTCCGACTTCGAACGCTATCCCCTGACCTTCGGGGCCAGCCCCGTCCACCCGCTCGACAACCTCACCAAGCACCTCGGCGGTGCGCGCATCTGGGCCAAGCGCGAGGACGTGAACTCCGGTCTGGCGTTCGGCGGCAACAAGACCCGCAAGCTCGAGTACATCGTGCCCGACGTGCTCGCCTCCGGCGCGGACACCATCGTGTCGATCGGCGGCTACCAGTCCAACCACACCCGCCAGGTCGCCGCCGTCGCCGCCCACCTGGGCCTCAAGGCGCGCCTCGTGCAGGAGAGGTGGGTCGACTGGGACGACCCGGTCAACGACAAGGTCGGCAACATCGAGCTGTCGCGGATCATGGGTGCCGACGTGCGCCTCGACTCCGCCGGCTTCGACATCGGCATCCGCTCGAGCTGGGAGGAGGCGATGGAGGACGTGCGTGCCAACGGCGGCACCCCGTACCCGATCCCGGCAGGCGCGTCCGAGCACAAGCTCGGCGGCCTGGGCTTCGCCAACTGGGCCTATGAGGTGGCCGAGCAGGAGAAGGAGCTCGGCGTCTTCTTCGACACCATCGTCGTGTGCACCGTCACCGGCTCGACGCACGCCGGCATGATCGCCGGATTCGCCGCGCTCGAGGACGCCGGCGGCCGCAAGCGGAAGGTCATCGGCATCGACGCCTCCGCCACGATCGACAAGACCCGCGACCAGGTGGGTCGGATCGCTGCGAACACCGCGGAGCTCATCGAGCTCGGCCGCGAGCTGCGCAACGACGAGATCACCATCCTCGAGGGGTGGGCCGGCGACTACTACGGCATCCCCGTCGAGTCGACGGTCAACGCCATCCGCACCGCCGCGAGCCTCGAGGGCTTCATCACCGACCCGGTGTACGAAGGCAAGTCCATGGCCGGCCTCATCGACCTGGTGAAGTCCGGCGAGATCGGCAAGGACTCCAACGTCCTCTACGCGCACCTGGGCGGACAGCTCGCCCTCAATGCGTACTCGTCGATCTTCGACTGATCTCCCCGGGCACCGGGGCCGCGGGCACCGCCGGCCCGGACCGGACGGCGGCTTCCGGTTCCGTGGTGGTCCAGCGGGCTCCGGTTCCGTGGTCGATCCAGTGCGGTTCGCCTGCCGATTCCGCACTGGATCGACCACGGAGCATCCCGGACCGCACTGGAGTGGCCATGGAACCCGCCGCCCGCACCAGAAAGACTGTGGAATCGGACGGCTGCACCGCCGCCCGCCCCGCCCCGCACTGTTGCCCCATCCTGCACCGCCCGCCGACCTGTACCGCCCGCGCACGCCGACCTGCTCGACAGGAGAATCATGAGCTCGAACCCCACCGCCCCTCAGGATGCAGCCGCCCCCGACAGCCGGACCCCGGACGCCCGGTCCCAGGACACCCGCACCCCGGACGCCCAGCCGGAGGACCGCCACCAGTTCGAGACGAGCACCCAGCTCGACCCGCCGAGCGTGAACTCGCGGCCCCTGTCCGCGACCGCCTCGGCGGACGAGGCGGTGCTCGACGAGATCGCCCAGCGCGTGCTGTGGATCGCGACCGCGATGATCGACGCGGCCAACCGCGGGCGGGAGAACCCGGACGGGGTCAAGGTCGGCGGGCACCAGTCCTCGAGCGCCTCGATGGTGGGCATCATGACCGCGCTGTGGTTCTCCGAGCTCACCGCCGCGGACCGGGTGTCGGTGAAGCCGCACGCCTCGCCGGTGCTCCACGCGATCAACTACCTGCTCGGCGACCTCGACGAGAAGTACCTCACCACGCTGCGGTCGGAGGGCGGGCTGCAGCCGTACCCCTCGCGCGCCAAGGATCCCGATACCGTCGACTTCTCCACCGGCTCGGTGGGCATCGGGGCAACCGCGCCGCTGTGGGCTGCGCTGAGCCACCGCTACGTCAAGGAGCACTTCCCGCAGGCGCCGGAGGCCGGCCGCTTCTACTCGCTGCTCGGCGACGCGGAGATGGACGAGGGCGCGGTGTGGGAGGCGATCATCGATCCCGAGGTGCGTCAGCTCGGGGAGGCGGTGTGGATCGTCGACCTCAACCGGCAGTCGCTCGACCGGATCATCCCCGACGTGCAGATCGCGCGCCTGCAGGGGATGTTCGCCGCCGCGGACTGGCAGGTGCTCACCTGCAAGTGGGGCGCGCGGATCCAGGGTCTGTTCGCAGGCTCCGGCGGGCAGGCGTTCGAGCAGCGCATGACCGACATGCCCAACGAGGAGTACCAGCGGATCCTGCGTTCGCACCCGGACGAGGTCGCCGAGCGCGTGCTCGCCGGGGTCGAGGACGCCGAAGAGTCCGGCCTGCGGGCACTCGTGGAGTCGCTCACGCCTCGGGAGCTCGCCGAGGTGGTCCGCGACCTGGGCGGGCACGACATCTCCCAGCTGCTCGGCACCTTCGCGCAGATCGACGACACCCGGCCGACGGTGATCTTCGCCTACACGATCAAGGGCCGCGGCCTGGCGACCGAGGGGCACCCGAACAACCACGCCGCCAGCTCACCGAGTCGCAGATGCGCGAGCTCGCGGAGATCTCCGGGACCGCGCTCGAATCCCCCTGGCAGCGGTTCGACGCGGACACCCCGGCCGGAGAGCTGTGCGCGGCGACCGCCGAGCGCCTGCACCGCGAGCCCATCGCCGAGGAGACCGTGGGCGCGATCCCGGACGAGCTCGAGTGGGGCCACAAGCAGGTCACCAGCACGCAGGCGACGCTCGGCCGGTTCCTGTCCGACCTCAAGCGGGCCGTGCCGGAGGTCGCCGAGCGCGTGGTGACGCTGAGCCCGGACGTCGCGACGTCGACGAACCTGGGCGGCTGGATCAACAAGACCGGCGTGTGGTCGCTCACCGGCCGGCATGACTGGTTCAGCGACGACCGCGAGCGGGTGCTCAAGTGGCAGGAGGTGTCCGGCGGCCAGCACATCGAGCTCGGCATCGCGGAGGTCAACCTGGTCAGCCTCGCCGGGGAGCTCGGCGCGACCTACAGCCGGTGGGGGCAGCCGCTCATCCCGATCGCGACGATCTACGACCCGTTCATCAACCGGGCGCTCGAGCCGTGGACGTTCGGGATGTACGCCGGCGGGCAGCCGATCATGGTCGGCACACCCTCGGGGGTGACGCTCGCTCCGGAGGGCGGAGCGCACCAGTCGTTCAACACACCGTCGGTGACGATGGAGATCCCGGAACTCGTGGCGTGGGAGCCGGCGTTCGCGCAGGACCTCGAGTGGACGATGCTCGAGGCGATGAAGTCGATCGGCATGCCCGGCGGGCACTCGGCGTACTTCCGGCTCTCGACCCGGCCGGTGGACCAGTCGATCGCGGCGCTGCCGGAGGACCCGGTGCTGCTGGCGCGCCGGCGCGAGCACGCGGTGGCCGGCGGGTACCGGATCAGCGCGCACCCGGCCTACGAGGACGAGGTCGTGCTCGTGGGAGTGGGGGCGATGATGACCGAGGTCGTCACCGCAGCACGGGCGCTCGCCGCCCGCGGCATCACCGCAGGCGTGGTGTGTCTGACGAGCCCGGACCTCGTGTTCCGCTCGCTGCAGGACCGGCACCGGGTGGCGGCAGGGGAGCGGTCGGCCATCGCCGAGGCGCTCTTCCCCGCCGACTGCCCGGCGCCTCTGGTGACGGTCATCGACGGCCACCCGCACACGCTGGCGTTCCTCGCCGGGGTGCGCGGGGACCGGACGGTGAACCTGGGCGTGAGCAGCTTCGGCCAGGCGTCGTCCGTGTCCGAGGCGTACGCGCTGCACGGGATCGACGCCAGCTCGATCCAGCGGGCGGCGCTGGATGTGGTGGGGCGGTAGAAGAAACGACCCCTGGTTCGAGGGGAATCGCGCCGCTAGCATCGGAGCATGACTGCCGAGTTTGGTAATGGGAGCCAGTACCAGGCAATTCTCTTCACCCATAACCCCGCGAAGAGCGAGATCTATCCCGAGGTGCTCGATGATTGGATCAAGGCGACGGCCGAAGGCCGGGTGATTGAGGAGAACTGGTCGACGGGTGGAACCACCAAGAAGATCAAACCCGGCGACCGGGCCTACTTGATGCGACTCGGAGTCAAGAATCGGGGGATCTTCGCCAGTGGCTGGGTCACCAGTGACGTGTATCCATGTGATCACTGGGACGGATCAGAGGGTTCTGCAAACTATGCGGATATTCGGTGGGATACCTTCCTCCACCCCGATGATGCGCTTCCTATCGACTTGTTGAAGACCGAGTTTCCACACATTTATTGGACTCCGCAGTCCAGTGGAATGACGATCAGCTTCGAAGTTGCGGACTCGCTCGACTCGCTGTGGGACGAGCACGTCAGAGCAGTGCGCACCCCCAGACGTCGACAACCTGTTGAGGCCACGGTGGTGAAGAGACAGGGACAGCAGACCGATGTTGCTCTGCGTAAACAGATCGAGAACCTCGCTCAGGATCGGTTGATGGACCACTTCGTGGCCCGAGGCTGGGACGTCGAAGACATGCGTATCGGAAACTCGTTCGATGCACGTGCCACCCGGGGCAATGAGGTCCTTTATCTCGAATCGAAAGGCACCGTGACTGCAGGCGAGAAGGTGATTGTCACGCGTGGTGAGGTCAAATTCGCGTTTGAACATCCAGGGCGTTGTGTCATGGGAATCGTTTCTGGAATCGAACTGCTGGACCGCCAGACTGTTGACCCGGATAGCGGATCTCTCACCTTGTACAACTGGAATCCGTCCGCCGACGATCTTGATCCGCGCCACTTCGACTTCTATCCGCCGGACACAGCCAGATTCCCTGACCAGCCTGACTGAGTTCGGTGGGCCGGTACCCCACTTGGAGCCGCCATCTTCAGGAGCATCGGCTCCGTCACGGAGCGTCAGCGATCTCGCCGATGACGGATGCACGAGTCCGGTCTTGAGAGGTGAAGCGCTTCACAGGGGCTGTCTTCTCGGCTTCGCGCTGCATTCGCGCGATGAGCCACTGACCGGACTGCTGCGCGAACTGCTCCCACCCGTGTCCGCACCTGCTGGCAGGATGGAACGGAGATCCAACCGATCCCGAAAGAGGCCTCATGTACATCGACTTCCACGATCGTGTGGTGACGAGCCCGAGCGATCTCACCGCCGCATCGGCCTGCGAGTTCGGCTTCCTCCGCCGGCTCGACGAGAAGCTCGGCAGGATCGCGCCGCTGGCTCGTGAGGCGGACCCCATGCTCGAGCGCACCGCGGAGCTCGGAGCTGGGCACGAGGCGCGGATCGTCGAAGACCTCCGGGCACAGGGGCTCACTGTCGTCACCCTCGACCGGCCGAATCTGCGGGATTCCAGCGGGATCGAGGAGGCGGAACGGGCCACGCTCGCGGCGCTCGAATCAGGGGCCGATGTCGTCGTCCAGGCCGCGCTCGCCGGCGACGACGGGCTGCCGTTCGCCGGCTTCACCGACTTCCTCGTGAGGCGCCCGGACGGCGGCTGGCGGGTGCAGGACACCAAGCTCGCACGGAGCGCCAAGGTCACGGCGCTGCTGCAGGTCGCGGCCTACGCCCAGCGCCTCACCGAGCTTGGGGTGGCCGTAGACGACGAGGTCGACCTCATCCTCGGTGACGGTGCGATGAGCACCCACCGCCTGTCCGACATCGCGCCGATGTACCGACTCCGTCGGGCCCGCCTCGTCGCCATGATCACCGGGCACCAGGCGGAACCGCGGCCGGTCCGGTGGAACGATCCCCGGTACACGCAGTGCGGCTCCTGCCCGGACTGCGAGGCGGAGATCGAGTCGCACCGGGACATGTGGCTCGTCTACGCCCTGTCCACCGTCCAACGGCAGCGGCTTCGCCAGGCAGGCTTGCAGACGATCGACGACGTCGCCGCGTGGCAGCCGGGAGACCCCAACGGCGGCGTACCCCAACGCACGATGACGAAGCTCGCGCGGCAGGCGCGGCTGCAGATCGCGAGCAAGGGCCGGGACGTCCCCGTATTCGAGGTGGGCGATCCGACTGCACTCCATCTGCTCCCGGAGCCCAGCCCGGGTGACCTGTTCTTCGACTTCGAGGGCGACCCGCTGTGGACCCCGGACGGCGTGACGTGGGGCCTCGACTACCTGTTCGGCATGGTCGACTCCGCCGGGCGGTTCACCGCGCTCTGGGCGCACAGCATGGACGAGGAGCGCCAAGCGCTGCTCGACTTCCTCGGCCTCGTCGAGCAGAAGCGCGCCGAGCACCCGGACATGCACATCTACCACTACGCGCCGTACGAGCGCACCCACCTGCTGTCGATCGCCCAGCGCCACGGCGTGGGCGAGGACCGGGTGGACGAGCTGCTGCGGCAGGGCGTCCTCGTCGACCTGTACGCCACGGTGAGCAAGTCCCTGGCGCTCGGGCTGCCCTCGTACTCGATCAAGAAGCTCGAGGCGCTCCACATGGCCGGCGAGAAGGAGCGGGAGGGTGTGTCAGGCGGAGACGAGAGCATCGACCAGTACGCCCGCGCGGTACAGCTCCGGGACGCCGGCCGGACGGAGGAGGCGCAGGAGCGGCTCGCCGACATCGAGCAGTACAACGCCTACGACTGCATCTCGACGCTCAAGCTGCGCGACTGGCTGCGAGCGCTCGCGCTGGAGCATCCGGCTGCGGACGGCTCAGTGCCCGGGGAGCACCCGCCCGAGGCCGAGGTGCCCGCGCCGAAGCCGGAGACGGACTCCGCCCGAGCGCGGCGGGAGAAGCGCGAGGCCGAGGACGAGCTGCGGAGCAGTCTCGAGGACGAGCTCGAGGCCCTGGCCGGAGACCCGTTCTCCCCGGGCCGCACCGACACCGAGCGCGCGTGGGGCATGGCCCGCGCTGCTCTGCGGTATCACGAGAGGGAGGAGAAGGGCTTCTGGTGGGAGCACTTCGCCCGGCTCGAGCAGGCGCGCGACGAGTGGGCGGAGCACCGCAACGTCTTCCACATCGGCCACGCCGAGGTCGTCGACGATTGGGAGAAACGGGGTCGCGCGAGGATGCACAGCCGGCGGCTCGCCCTTCACGGTGCGTGGACCGATGGGAGCTCCGGGGTGCCGGGCTCGGGGTTCCTGCTCTACGAGCACCCGGGCCCCAGGCCGCCGCGCGAGCACGAGACGGGTTCGCGTGATGCTGTCGAGGCCACTGACATCGAGGAGATTGAGCTCGACACCGGGGGCACTCTCCTCATGGTTACCGAGAGGACGACGACGACGTTCCCGGAGACATACGATCACCTGCCGATCGCTCTGGCACCGGGTGCCCCGCCGCGGACCGACAGCCTTCGACAGTCGATCCTCGACTGGGTCGCGGATGCCCGCGAGAACGCGCCGGATTGGCCGATGGGAGCAGCCGCCGATGTCCTGGCGCGGCGTCCCTCCCGGCTGCGCAGCGGCGGACTCGCACAGGTTTCAGGAGACGACACCGTGGGCGCGGTCGTGGACTCTGCGGTCCGGCTGGACGGGAGCTACCTCGCCGTCCAGGGGCCGCCGGGCACGGGGAAGACCTACCTCGCGGCGCGCGCTATTGCCCGCCTCGTCGCCGAGCGCGGGTGGAAGGTCGGCGTGGTCGCGCAGTCGCATGCCGTCGTCGACAACGTGCTCACCGAGATCGTGGAGAACGGCCTCCTCGAGGTCGGGGCGGTGTCGAAGGCGCAGAGTGACGACCGGGATCCGGTGCACCCGGATGTCAGCGTTACGACCACGGGGAAGTGGAAGGACGAGTTCGCCGCCGAGCGCGCCGGTCGCGGATACGTGGTCGGCGGCACCGCCTGGTTCTTCTCGAGTACGACCGCGATTGACAGCGGGCAGCTCGACCTCCTCGTCATCGACGAAGCTGGGCAGTACTCGCTGGCGAACACGATCGCAGTGAGCCGGGCCGCGCGGAACCTCATGCTGTTCGGCGACCCGCAGCAGTTGCCGCAGGTGAGCCAGGGATCGCACCCGGAGCCGGTCGACACCTCGGCCCTGGGGTTCCTCAGCGCCGGACACGACGTGTTGCCGGCGGAGTTCGGGTACTTCCTCGGGGAGAGCCGGCGGATGGATGCGGCGGTGTGTGGGCCGGTGTCTCGGTTGTCCTACGACGGGCGGCTCGACTCGCACCCCAGCACTCGCGCGCGCCGGCTCGCCGAGGTGAGGCCCGGTCTGGAACCGATCGAGGTGCGTCACGCCGGGAACGCGACGAGCTCCGTCGAAGAGGCCGAGGTAGTCGTGGACGTCGTGCGCGACACGCTAGGTGCGCGGTGGGACGATGGCGGAGGCGACGTCAGGAAGCTGGACGAGAGTGATGTCATCGTCGTCACGCCGTACAACGCGCAGGTGGGAACGGTCCGGGCTGCGCTCGACTCAGCCGGGCTGAGAGATGTCCGCGTGGGCACGGTGGACAAGTTCCAGGGTCAGCAGGCGGTTGTGTCGATCCTGACGCTCGCGGCCTCGTCCGCGGCCGAGGTGCCGCGGGGCATCAGCTTTCTCCTCATGAAGAATCGGCTCAACGTCGCGATCTCACGCGCGAAGTGGAATGCGTACCTCGTCTACTCACCGGATCTCCTGGATCATCTGCCGTCGACACCTCAGGCGCTCGCGGAGATGAGTGCGTTCGCGGGGTTGGTGGGGGAGTGATGGTGGGTGGGATGGGAAATGCAGTGCATTCCAGGCAGAGTTCGAGCTAATCGGACGGGTGGCTCTCGACTCCAATGCACCTATCGAAATGAGAGCACGACGACGATTTTCCTGCGCGGATCCCCGCGGTGCCCTAGGTTGACAAGAGGAAGGCAGACGCGCAGGAGGGTGTTTCATTAGTTGTGTAAGGGTCCGGTCTCGAACCGAGGTGTGACCTGGTGTCCCGCCTCTGAAAAGGACCGATGACATGACCGATACT